>NZ_JBHVKN010000058.1:0-26358 GCF_042798075.1 Nocardioides sp. NPDC057772 | reverse complement strand
CCACCTCGGGCCCCACTCGACCGGCGTACGTGACGCCTCGGCCTCGGTTGGGGTCAGGCGGGGATGTTCCGGCGGCGGAAACCGACGAAGGCGGCCAGGAACAGCACCAGCGCCACGGCGCTGAGGCCGATCATGTGTGAGGCCTCGATCGGCTCCTGCGGGTAGCGGCCGACCCACCAGAAGGGGGAGATGCCGGCGACCGAGTCGGGGAGGTCGAACAGCGGCCCGAACATCCCGGTGATGCACGTGAACGCGAAGAGCGCCCAGATGAGCGGCGTGATTTTCGGGACCCAGGCATAGAGCGCCGCGGTGAGCGCCATGTAGACCGCGATCGCCGGCAGGAACGCCGCGCCGCCCTTCAGGAACGTCCCCAGCTCGACCTCACCGTTGACCAGTGCACCTGCCCACAGCGCGAGGGCGCCCGAGATCATGGTCAGGACGAAGGCGCCCACGGCCACGACCGCGAGGTGTGACGCGAACCAGCGGCCGCGTGAGACCGGCTTGGCCAGCGTGATCTCCAGCCGTCCTTCGGTCTCCTCCGTCTTGGCCCGCAGGGTGGTCGCGATCGCGTACCCGGCGGCGGCCAGTGCCGCGTACAGGATCATGATCGCCAGGAATCCGGTGAGCGGGTCGTCGCCGAACATCTCGGTCCCGCCGGGCACGTCCTTCATCATCTCCTCGACACCCTCGCCGAGGTAGGTGCCGGTCGCCCCGAACATCACGAACGTGCCGAGGAACCACCAGAACAGAGCCGTACGCTGCTGGCGCCATGACATGGCCAACGGCGACGAGAGCATCCCGGTCGCCTCGGCCCGCCCGGAGCGGCCGGCGAGCAGCGCGCCGTCGAAGTCGCGCTTCGAGGCCAGGAACGCCCCGAGGGCGAGGAGGAGCACGACGGCCACAACGCTCAGCGTCAACGGCCACCAGCGCAGGTCGACGTACGCCCTCATCTGCTGCGTCCACGCGATCGGCGAGAGCCACGAGAGCCAGGTGCCGTGCTCGCCGGGCTCGGCCTGCAGATCGCCGATGCCGCGCACCAGCACCGCGACGCCGAGCACCGCGAGCGCGAGGCCGGTGGCGCCGCGCCCGTGGGTGGTGAGCTGCGAGGTGACCAGCGCGACGGCGGCGAAGACCAGGCCGCTGACGGCGATCGCCGTAGACAGGGCGAAGGTGTCCTCGACCGCCAGGTCGCCCGCGGAGATGAGCAGGGCGCTTCCGAGGACGGCGAAGACGACGTTGGCGATGACCACCGTCAGCAGCGAGGCGGCGACCGCCGCGTGCCGGCCGACCGCGCCGGACCGGACCAGCTCCGCCCGCCCGCTCTCCTCCTCGGCGCGGGTGTTGCGGACGACCTCGAACATGTTCATGATCCCGAGCAACGCGATCATCCACAGCGTCATCTCGTTGGCGAACATCGCGCCGATCGTGTAGTCGTCGAGACCGTAGTTGGGCCCGCCGAGGAACACCGACGCCGGCTGCTGCATCAGGTCGGCGCGCCCCTGCCGGTCTTCGGCCGTCGGGTAGACGGTGCTGAGCGCGGTGACGAAGTAGGCGTACAACGCGAGCAGCGAGACGGTCCAGACGGTCAGCCGCACCCGGTCGCGCCGCAGCATGAAGCGGGTCAGGTGCCAGGTGCCGGCGAAGGAGGTCAGTGGCGTACGCCGGGGGAGAGCAGGAGCAAGCGTGCTCATCACGCCTCCTCCGTCTCGATGACGTCGCCGTAGTGGCGCATGAAGAGCTCCTCGAGCGACGGTGGCGTGATGGTCAGGCCGCGTACGTCGAGGTCGGTCAGCGTCTTGAGCACGTCGCCGACGGCGTGGTTGTCCACGTCGAAGGCGACTCGGGTCCCGGCGCCGTTCTGGCTGGTCACCAGGTCGTTGACGGCCTGCAGGCCGCTCAGCGCCGACGGGTCGCCGCCGACCGTGGCGACGACGGCGGAACGGGTCAGGTGACGCAGCTCCTCGAGCGTGCCGGACTCGACGGCCACCCCGGCACGGATGATCGTGACGGTGTCGCAGACCTTCTCGACCTCGCTGAGGATGTGGCTGGAGAGCAGCACCGAGGAGCCCTCGGCCTTGGCCTCCCGGGCGTACTCGGTGAAGACGGCCTCCATCAGCGGGTCGAGACCGGAGGTGGGCTCGTCGAAGATGTAGAGCTCGGACTCGTCGAGGAAGGCGGCTACCAGGGCGACCTTCTGACGGTTGCCCTTGGAGTAGGTGCGGGCCTTCTTGGTCGGGTCGAGCTGGAACCGCTCCAGGAGCTCTGCCTTGCGTGCCTTGCGGCGCGCCTTGTCGCCACCCGGCTTGAGGCGGGTGAGGTAGTCGATGCACTCGCCGCCGGTGAGGTTGGGCCACAGCGACACGTCGCCGGGGACGTACGAGATCCGCTTGTGCAGCTCGACCGCGTCACGCCAGGCGTCGCCGCCGAAGAGGCGAGCGGTGCCGGCGTCGGCGCGCAGCAGCCCGAGCAGGATCTTGATGGTGGTGGACTTGCCGGCGCCGTTGGGGCCGAGGAAGCCGGCCACCTGGCCGGGCTGGACGGTCAGGTCGAGGCCGTCGAGGGCCTTGAAGGAGCCGAAGGACTTGTGCAGACCCGCGATCTCGACCGCAGGGGTGTTGTCGGACATGGGAACTCGCTTCCGCGTGAGGAGGAATTGGAGGACGTACGCCGACGGGGCAGGGCGTCACTCGGACGCAGGCTCCGTGGCGGTGTCCTGCGGCGGGTCCGGAACGTAGAGCAGGTATTCGTCGAGCATCCGACGGGTGGTGAAGAAGCCCTCGGTGTAGAGCTCGATCATCGGGAGATAGGTGGTGGCGAGGAAGCCGCGCACCATGCCGCTGATGTCGCTCGGGTCCTCGGGCGGGTTGAGAGTGATCTCGAGCATGAGCGTGCCGAGGGCGGAGAGGACGAGATAGCGGGCGCGGGCCGCCTCGTCTCGGCTGGGCTTGATCAGGCCGGCTTCGATGCCGTGCTTGGTGTAACCGACGGCATCCTCGATCATCTGCTCGATGAAGCTGCGCCCGACCGGCCCGCCGTCCTGCAGCGAGCGCAACACGTACGCGAGCAGGGGAGCGTTCTCGTCCGCCGAGGCGAACCGGTGCAAGATGCTCTGCCCCGAGGCCAGCTCGTCGATCGACTCGTTCTTGGCCTTGCGGATCTCGGCGAGCACCGCCTCGTCGCACTCGGCGTGGAGCTCGTCCTTGGAGCCGAAGTGGTGGATCACCAGGGCCGGGCTGACCCCGGCGTCGGTGGCGATCGAGCGGACCGAGGCACCGAAACCGTCACGCGCGAACCGCAGCACCGCCGCGTCGAGGATTCGCTCGCGCGTGGTCGGATCGGCAGGGACTGAACGCATGTTCAATGCTAAACACGTGTTCAGTCGAAGCGCAAGGGTTTGCGGGCCGATCGGCGTGTAACACGTCGTTCGTAGGACTATCCGGCCGCTCTGAGCGACCGGATAGTCGGTGTAACAGCGTGTTACACCTTCTTGACGTCAGCCCGCGTAGCGAGCCGCTCGAGCGGTCGGCTCACCAGGGCCCGAGGCGAGCAGGCCGAGCAGGTCGTCCTCCAGGACCGCGCCGACCCGGCGGCAGAACGCCTCCGGCTCGTCGGCGGCGTCGGGGGACTCCGCGACGATCCGGTCGACCACACCGATCTGCTGCAGGTCGACGGCGAGCACCCGCTGGGCCTCGGCCATCTCGGCGGCATGGTCGGAGTCGCCGTGGACGATCGCGCTCGCGCCCTCCGGCGGGAGCGGGGAGAGCCAGGCGTGCTGAGCTGCGACCACCCGGTCGGCGGGAAGGAATGCGAGGGCGCCGCCGCCGTTGCCCTCGCCCAGCATCAGGCTGAGCGTCGGGGTCTCGACGTTGACGAGCGCTCCCAACGTACGCGCGATCTCGCCGGCGATGCCGCCGTTCTCCGCCTCCGGGGACAGCGCGGCGCCGGGAGTGTCGATGACGGTGACGACAGGGAGTCCGAGGCCGGCGGCGAGCTTCATCCCACGCTGCGCCTCACGCAGTCCTTCGGGCCCGAGCGGCTGGTGGGCCTGCTCGCGCCGGTCCTGCGCCAGCACGAGACACGGCGCGGCCCCGAATCGCGCCAGCGCGATGATCAGGCCCGGGTCGCGCTCGCCCTGGCCGGTGCCGTTGAGCGGCACGACGTCCGAGGCCGCGATCCGGAGCAGTGCCCGGGCGCCCGGCCGGTCGGTCCGGCGGGACCGGGTGATCGCGTCCCAGGTGTCGACCGCCGAGAAGTCGCCCGCCGAGAAGTCGCCCGCGTCGGACGAAGCGTCGCTCCCGTCGTGCGAGGCGTCATCCGCTGACCTCTCGTCCGACGTACGTGACGCCTCGGCCTGCACGCCTGACTTCTCGGGGCGGAGGGCCAGGATCCCGAGGACCCGGTCGACGAGCCCGGCGAGCTCGTCGGGAGGTACGACGCCGTCGACGAGGCCGTGGGCGAAGAGGTTCTCCGCGACCTGGACGCCGGAGGGGAACGGGCGGCCGTTGAGGATCTCGTAGACCTTCGGTCCGAGGAACCCGAGGAGGGCTGCGGGCTCGGCCACCGTGACGTGGCCCAGCGATCCCCAGGAGGCCATCACGCCGCCGGTGGTGGGGTGGCGCAGGTAGACGAGGTAGGGGAGTCCGGCCGCTTTGTGGCGGGTGACGGCCTCGGCGATACGCACCATCTGCACGAATGCGGGCGTGCCTTCCTGCATCCGGGTGCCGCCCGAGGCCGGGCCGGCCAGCAGCGGCAGTCCCTCGCGCGTCGCCCGCTCGACGGCCGCGATCAGCCGCTCGGCCGACGCCCGCCCGATCGAGCCGGCCAGGAACCGGAACTCGGAGAGCACCACGGCCACCCGCCGTCCGGCGATCCGGGCCTCCCCGGTGACCACCGACTCGTCCGTCCCGGCGCGCTCTCGAGCCTTCGCCAGGTCGGCGGCGTACGCCTCGGGGATCTCGCCGTAGGACGGCGGGGTGTCCCACGAGGTCCAGGTCCCGGCGTCGAGGACGAGGTCGATCAGCTCGGAAGAGGTCAGGCCCATGATCGGAACCATACCCCGGGTTGGCTCATTGGCTGAGCCTCTGTTCATCCACAGATACGAGAGCGACGGCGCCCCTCGACTCCAACCCTTGCCGGACCGAGGTGGCCCGCGTCGGGGAGGCGCTGATCTCGCGCTCAGGGACGGCAAACAGGTCGCGCTAACGGCACCAAACGGCGTACGTCGGCCGTAGTTAACCGGAAAGACACGCTCCTGACCTGCGAAAACCGTTGGTGGCTGGAGGGTGTTCGCTCTATTCTGGTAGCACCCGGTCTCCCCGCCGGGCCAAACCCACCTGACCAATTGAAGGGCCCACGCATGAGCACGCAGCACTCGACCACCGCCCCGGCGGCGTGGTCGCTGACCGCTGCGCACGAGCGCGACCCTCATGCCCGCGGGAGCCGACAGTGACCTGGGTGCATAGCCGCACCGGATCACTCCGGGCCGCTCCTGCGAGACATGTCTGTCTCGTCGGGGCGGCCCTTTTTGTTTCAGTCCAGTGTTTTTGTCCGATCTGCACGCGATCTCTATCCGACTCTCCTGGGAGGTAACCGATTATGACCACGACCATGGGCGCCGTGACCCTGTACAACGCCTCCTTCGAGCCGCTCGGGAGGGTCTCGTTCAAGCACGCCGTGCGGATGCTGTTCCGTGAGGTGGCGGTGGTTCACGAGCAACAGGGCGACAAGATGATCGGGCCGCATCCATGGCCCAAGGCGGTGCGGCTGGTCCGCTACATCGCCATGCACTGGATGTACCGGCCTGCAGGCTACTCCCGCGAGGGAGTGCTCAAGCGGGACCAGCATCGCTGTGCCTATTGTGGTGGCCATGCCCGCACCATCGACCACCTGCTGCCTCAGTCACGCGGCGGTAGATGGACATGGATGAACACCGTGGCGGCCTGTGGCAAGTGCAACGGCCGCAAGGGCAACCGCACTCCAGAGGAGGCCCACATGGCTCTCCGGATCGAGCCGTACGTCCCGACCCGCGCGCAGCTCGCGGCCATCGTCTGATCAGGCGATGTGCCGTTTTCTGCCCGCGGGGTGGGCGAATTCGACGTGTCGACTTGACGCATCATTAATAAGTACGATGGACTAACAAACATGTCGAAGGCGAGACGGCGTACGTTGCGGCCGATCGGGAAGTTGCTGCAGGAAGATGCGCGGCGCCATCACCGTTCTCTGGTGCTCCAGCATCTCTTCGCGGTGGGTCCCGCCAGTCGTGCCGACCTGGCTCGGGCCTCCGGCCTGACCCGGGCGACCGTCTCCGATCTGGTCGGCAGCCTGCTCGAGGACGGTCTGGTCGAGGAGCTCGGCGCGCCGGTCGAGAGCCGGGTCGGGAAGCCGCCGATGCTGGTCGGTCTCGCCGCCGACTCCACCCACATCGTCGCGATCGACGTCTCCGGTGACGACCAGGTCGCCGGAGCCGTCCTCAACCTGACCGGTGACGTCGTCCACCACACCACCAGGTGTCGGGAGGGTCGCACCGGAAGCGACGCGGTCCGGCTGGTGAAGGAGATCGTCACCGAGCTGATCGCGAGCACCGAGCGGCCGATCCTGGGCATCGGGATCGGCAGCCCTGGTGTCGTCTCGGCCGACGGCACCGTGGTCGCGGCCCCCAACCTGGGCTGGACAGATGTCGCCCTGGCCGAGCAGGTGCGCCGCGAGACCGGCCGACCGACCTACGTCGCCAACGACGCCAACACGGCCGTGCTGGGGGAGTACACCTTCGGCCAGTCCGGCGACGGCGGCCTGATGCTCGTGCGGGTCGGCACCGGTGTCGGTGCGGGGCTCGTGCTCGAAGGGGCGCTGCTGCACGGGTTCGTCGACGCGGCCGGTGAGATCGGGCACGTGACCGTCGACCCCGACGGCCCGCTGTGCGCATGCGGCCGCACCGGCTGCCTGGAGACCTTCCTGGCGGTCCCGCGTCTGCGGGAAAGCCTTGAGACGGCCCACGACGACGCGCTCGTGGAAGCCGGAGAACACCTTGGAAAGGCATTGGCGCCTGTGGTCGGAACCCTCAACCTTCACGAACTGGTCCTCTCCGGACCAGCCGATCTGCTCGACGGACCGCTGCGCGAGACCGCCGACCGCATCATCCGCGAGCGGACGATGCCGGTCAGCGGCGAGCCGCTGGAGTTCCGTACGTCGACGCTCGGCGAGGACGTCGTCATCGTCGGCGCCGCGGTGCTCGTCCTCGCCGGTGAGCTGGGGGTGTCGTGATGTCCCCTGAGACTGCCGTCGAGACCCTGGCCCTCCGCGTCCAGGTCTCCGCCTTCGCCGGCACCACCCTCCCCGCCGACTATGCCGACCTGCTTCGTGCCGGCCTGGGCGGGATCTGCCTGTTCGGCACCAACACGGCCGCCGGTGAGCAGTCCGTACGCAGCCTCTCGGCCGAGATCCGGGCCGCGTCCGCCGAGGGCGGCTGGACCCCGGTGATCACCATCGACGAGGAAGGCGGCGACGTCACCCGGCTGGAGGCGCTCACCGGGTCCTCGGTGCTCGGCGCAGCGGCCCTCGGTGCGGCCGACGACCTGGCGCTGACCGAGGAGACCGGACGCGCCGTCGGGGTGCGGCTGGCCAGGGCGGGCATCAATCTCGACCTGGCTCCCGTCGCCGACGTGAACTCCAACCCCGACAACCCGGTGATCGCGACCCGGTCGTTCTCCCACGACGCCGGCGTCGTGGCCAAGCACGTGGCGGCGTGGGTGAAGGGCCTGGAGTCGACCGGGGTCGCAGCCTGCGTCAAGCACTTCCCCGGGCACGGCGACACCGGGCAGGACAGCCACGTCGCTCTGCCGGTCCTCGACGCCGACCTGGCCACGCTGCGCAACCGTGAGCTCGTCCCGTTCCTGGCGGCCGCCGAGGCCGGAGCGGCCTCGGTGATGACCTCCCACATCGTCGTGCCGGCGCTGGACCCGGAGCTCCCCGGCACGCTCTCGGCGCCGGTCCTGGGGCTGCTGCGCGAGCTGGGCTACGAGGGACCGATCGTCTCCGACGCTCTCGACATGGCGGGCGCCTCGGAGCCTCGGGGGATCCCGGCCGCCGCGGTGCTCTCGCTCGAGGCAGGCGCCGATCTGCTCATCCTCGGCCCCGACAAGCCCACCTCGTTGGTCCACGAGACGACCGCCGCGATCGTGGCCGCGGTCGAGGCCGGTGAGCTCGCCCTGGAGCGGCTCCAGGACGCGGTCGCGCGCGTCGACCGGCTGCTCGCCGACCTCGACGCGGCGCGGCAGCGCACCGACGGCGAGCTCGACCCGCGGTTCGAGGAGCGCTCGGTCGAGGGTGCCCGTCGCGCGCTCGCCGCAGCCAGCGACCTCACCGGGATCCCGGACCTCGCCGGTGCCGAGGTCGTGACCGTCGACACCGAGGCCAACATCGCCGTGGGCGACGTGCCATGGGGGCTGCCACCGGACCTCGTCGTCCGGCCCGGCGACCCGCTTCCCGATCTCCCCGACGCGCCGCTCATCGTGCAGGTACGCGACGCCCACCGGCGTCCCGAGGTCGGCCGGACCGTGGCCGAGCTGCGGGGTGCGGCGGTGCTGGTGGAGTGGGGGTGGCCGGGGACGTACGACGGAGCGGGGGTGCCACGGCTGTGTCCGCAGGGCTACTCGCTGCCCGGTGTGGCGGCCGTGACGGAGGTCCTTCGACGAGCGGGCTGGGACCCTTCGACAAGCTCAGGACACCGCAAGTGAACGGCTCACGGATCGGCCTCGACATCGGCGGCACCAAGATCCACGGCATCGCGATCGGCCCGGACGGGACGGTGCTGGCCGAGGACCGTGCCGCCACCACCCCCGGTCCCGAGGGCGTCGTGAAGAGCGCGGCCGCGGTGGTCGCGAGCCTGCGTGAGGCGCTCGACGGCGGCGAGATCAGCACGATCGGGGTCGGCATCCCCGGCATCGTCGACACCCGCGCGGGCACCGTGAAGCATGCGGTCAACCTGGGACTGAACGGTGACGCCTTCCCGCTCGCTGCGCTTCTCGGCGCGCGGACAGGAGCGGTCGTCACGCTCGAGAACGACACCAACGCGGCCACCCTCGGCGCGCACGCGGTGGAGGACGTCGACGACCTGGTCTACCTCTCGCTCGGCACCGGCCTGGCCGCCGGTCTCTATCTCAGCGGGGCGCTCCGCCGCGGCTTCCACGGTGCTGCCGGGGAGGTCGGGCACCTTCCGGTCGATCCGGAGGGGCCGGTGTGCGGGTGCGGGCAGCGCGGCTGTCTCGAGCTCGTCGCCTCCGGTGCCGCGCTCGCGTCCGCCTGGCCGACGACCACCGGTCACCCCGCCGCGGCGCTCTTCGAGGCCGCCGCCAAGGGCGACCCGGCGGCGGTAGCGGTCCGAGACAGGTTCGCCCACGGCGTCGCCGCCGCCGTACGCGCCCTCGCCCTCGCCGTCGACCCCGAACGGGTCGTCATCGGCGGAGGCGTCGCGGCCGTCGGTGAGCCGCTACGGGAGGCCATCGCGGTCGCGCTCGCGAAGCAGGCCGAGACCTCGCCGTTCCTGGCCTCCCTCGAGCTCGCCTCGCGCCTGCGCGTGGTCTCGGCCGCCCCCGTCGCGGCCATCGGCGCCGCCCTGATCACCCCGATCACCACGATCACTCCGACGAAGGACTGACATGGAAGTAGTTGTCCTCGACACCGCCGCCGAGGTCGCATCTCTTGCCGCGGACACCATCGAAGACGTCGTACGCCGCCGGGCGGCCGCCGGCACCCCCGCGGTGCTCGGCCTGGCCACCGGCTCGACGCCGCTGGCGACGTACGAGGAGCTCATCCGCCGTGCCCGGTCGGGGAACGGGCCTTCCTACGAGGGCGTGCAGACGTTCAACCTGGACGAGTACGTCGGTCTCCCCGAGGGGCACGAGCAGTCCTACCTGGCGACCATCCGGCGCGAGTTCACCGACGAGATCGGCATCCCGCGAGAGCAGGTCCACGGCCCCGACCCGACCGAGGAGACGCTGTCGACGGCAGGGGAGCGCTACGAGGCGGCCATCGTCGCGGCGGGCGGGATCGAGGTGCAGATCCTCGGCATCGGCTCCGACGGCCATCTGGCCTTCAACGAGCCCGGCTCGTCGCTGGCCTCGCTGACCCGGATCAAGACGCTCACGGCGAGGACGCGGAAGGACAACGCCCGTTTCTTCGGCTCGCCCGAGGCGGTGCCGCGCCACGTACTCACCCAGGGGCTCGGCACCATCACCCGAGCCGGCCACCTGCTGCTCCTCGCCACCGGCGAGGGCAAGGCCGAGGCGGTCGCGACCGCGGTCGAGGGTCCGGTCTCGGCGACCTGCCCGGCCTCGGTCCTCCAGCTCCACGGCCACGTGTCCGTCCTCCTGGACGAGGCCGCGGCCTCCCGCCTCGTACGTCGCGACTACTACCGCGAGGTCTACGCGGGGAAGCCGGACTGGCAGGGGCTCTGAGGCTCGCCCAGGGGCGTCGCGGCGCCGGTTACTTGCTGACGCAGGCCTGGGTGGCGCCCTGGGAGACGCTGCCGTTCTCGCCGAGGGAGCGGACCTGGATGCACACCTTGCCGGCACCGTTGAGGCGTACGACCGCCTTGGGGCGGCTCACGTTGCCGCTGGTGGAGTTGTCGCCGACCCACTTGTAGCCGGTCGCGCCGGGGACGCCGGACCAGGTGAAGACGGCGCGGTTGCCGTCGAGCGTGCCCTTGACCTTGCCGGGGGCCGCGGGACCGGTGACGCCGGGGAGGTCGGTCTCGACAGGCGGGGGCGGGACCTCGTCGGGCTCCTCGTCCTCGCCGCCACGGGAGAGGGCGATGCCGATGGCGGCTGCGATGAGGAACAGGACGACGACCCCGATGATCGCGGGCGTCTTGCTGCGCGACTCGGTGGGACCGGCCCCGGTGAGGACGGACGGTCCCTCCTCGGTGCGCGGGTAGCTGAACCGGGTGCGGTCGGCCGAGGCCGAGCCGGCGTCGGGGAAGGGAGCCGCCTGGACGGGTGGCGGAGACTGGGCGATGACCTGGGAGGGCGGCTTGACCTCGGTGACCAGCTCGGCCTCGGGGTCCGCCGGTGGCGCGGGCAGATGCTTACGGCCCGAGCCGGTGGTCGGCCCGTCGCCGCGGGAGGCCGGCACCATCGGGACCACCGGGATCGACCCGGTGCCGCCGGCGTCGCGGTCGAGAACCTGCACCTCGGTGCGGCCCAGCCGGAGCTCCTGCTCGATCCGCTGGAAGTGGCGGGCCAGGTCGAGGACGGTGCGCGGCCGGTAGGCCGGGTCCTTCGCCATCGCCTGCTGAAGGACCCGGTCCAGCGACGGAGGTACGTCGGGCCTGCCCGTGGCCGGGGGAGGGGTGTGCAGGATGCGGGAGAAGACGGCGCGGTCGGAGTTGTTGCCCCGCTCCGCGAACGGCGAGCGGCCGACGAGCAGGTGCCAGACGGTCGCGGCCAGCGAGTAGACGTCAGAGGCGACCGAGCCGTTGGACGCCGAGGTCAGCACCTCCGGCGGCGACCACGGCAGCGAGACCCCGATGTCGCCCTCGTCGTCGCGCGGCCGTCCGGCGATGCCGAAGTCGGCCAGACCGGGCACGTCGTAGCGCGACAGCAGGATGTTGGACGGCTTGATGTCGCGGTGGATGATCCCGGCGCGGTGGGCGGTCTCGACGGCCGAGGCCATCTGGATCCCGAAGCGCAGCGCGTCCTGCACCTTCATCGGGTTGTTGCGTACGCGGGCACCGAGGTCGGCGTTGGGGTAGTAGCCCATCACCAGGTAGGGGCGGCCGTCCGGCGTCTCACCGGCGCTGTGCACCGGCACGATGAACGGGTGCTCGGCCAGCTCGGCCATCACCGCCGCCTCCGCGGCGAACTGCGCCCGCTGCGCGTCGGCGAGGTCGGAGGACCGCATCAGCTTCACCGCGACCCGGACCTTCGGGTGGTGACGCTCGTAGAGGTAGACGTCGGCGAAGCCGCCCGAGCCGAGTCGGCCCAGGCAGGTCATCCCGGGGAGCTCGGGACCGAGCTCCGGGTGCGGTGTGTCGTTCACCCGAGAACCTCGTAGGTCAGGTTGATCGAGCCCGCGAGGCTCACCACCGCGCCGGGCTCCAGCGCGTACTCCTCCATCGGCCGCATCTGCTGCGGACGCCCACCGGGCAAGGTCAGGTAGGACCCGTTGGCGGAGCCGAGGTCGCGCACGAGGACCTGCCACTCCTCCAGCCGCACCTCGGTGTGCAGTCGGCTGATGTCGGGCAGCATCACCTTCACCAGATGCGGAGGTACGCCACCAGCCCCCGTGTTGCCGCTCGCATCCGCGCGCGGCGACCGCCCGAAGACTGCACCTCGGTCCAGGACGACGACCCGGCCGTCGCCCAGCTTGAGCTGGCCCAGCGCGGGGCGCGGGATCGAGACCGGCTGCTGGTGGGGCGGCAGCTGCATCCGGCAGATGCGGCAGGTCGGCGAATAGGGCGGCGAGGCGTGGCCCTGCGGGCAGTAGACCGCCCACACCGTCGGCCCGCCCGCGGGTGGCACCGGGGTCGGTGTCGCGACGTCGCGGACCCGGGTGGCCATGTCGGTAGGCGGGGTCGGCGCAGGTGCAGGCGCAGGAACGGGCGCAGGCGCCGGCATCGGCGGAGGAGGCGCGGCCGGCGGCGTCGCGGACGGTGCGGACGGTGCGGACGGTGCGGGCGGTGCGGGCGGTGCGGGCGTCGCGGGCGGAGGCGACTGCGGCCGGTCCGGCGGACCCCACGCGTTGGGGTCGGGCTTCTTGGCGCCCTTCTTCCGCCACGGCAGCCCGTCGATGATGCCCTTCTTGGGCTCCGGCGCGGGCTGGGAGGGCGCGACGGGCGGCGGCGGGACCGGGGCCGGGGGAGGGCTCTGGAACGACGGCGCGCTGGGCGGCGGAGCGGCGGCCAGGTCCGAGCGCCGGATCGTGTGGTCCAGCTGCGGCGTCAGGGTCGCGTCGACCTGCTGCTGCACCTGGACGTAGTAGTGGGGGTCGAAGACGACGTCGAGCGAGCGGGCGTGGGCGGTGTCGACCAGCGGCTGGTCCTCCTCCATCCCGCCCCAGGCACCGTTGGCGAGCTCGGCCCGTTCGGGGACGGCGGCGAAGTGGCCGTCGGCCCACCTGCCGACCACGTCGATGCCGTCGATGAAGACCGGCACCTCGTTGACGACCGCAGTCACCTTGGCAGGGGAGCGCACGGCGTAGCGCACCCGCGGACCCTCGCGCCCGACCAGGGCGAAGCCGGGGGCTCGAGGGCCGTCGGCGGAGAGCAGGCTGGCGATGGCGTCGACCGGGTGGGGGTCGGCCAGCGCGGCCTGGACACCGGTGACCCGCGGGTCACCGGGCCCGAGCTGGACCAGCGCCCAGCACCGGTCGCCCTGCAGCGCCAGCCAGTGCCCGGCACAGTAGGTGGCGGTGTCACTCATGATGCGCCGAGACGTCCGCTTCAGATCGTGAGGAGGCCGACGTCGACACGTCGGTCTCTGTCGGTGCGGCGAAGAGCGAGGGCGGGGGTGTCACGAGTACCACAGTGACATTGTCGCGCCCGCCCGAAGCAACCGCGGCGTCCACCAGCCTTTGGGCCAGGTTGTCGATGCTTCCGCCCACACCGAGCGTCTTGGACACGATCTCGTGGATCTCGTGGTCCTCGAGCTCGCCGGTGAGACCGTCGGAGCAGAGCAGGAAGATGTCGTCGGGCGCCACGGCCATCAGCCAGGTGTCGGCAGCCGGAGCCGGGAAGGTGCCGAGCGATCGGGTGATGACGTTGCGCAGCGGGTGGACACGTGCCTCTGCGGCGGTGATCATCCCGGCCTCGACCATGACGGCGACCTCGGAGTGGTCGATGGTCACCTGGGTCACCCCTGTGGGCGAGAGCCGGTAGACGCGTGAGTCGCCGACGTTGAACACCAGCCAGTGGGGCGCGCCCTCCGACTCGACGAGCGCCACCCCGGTCAGCGTCGTGCCCATGCCCTGCTTCGCCGAGCTCCGTGCCGCTTCCGAGGTGATCGCGGAGTTGGCGGCGTCCACGGCGTCGAGGATGTCCTCGGGAACGGGGCAGATGGCCGCGAAACGGCTCTGGAAGGTCTCCACCGCGAGCGCGCTGGCGACATCGCCGCTGGCATGACCACCCATCCCGTCGGCGACGACAGCCACCGCGGGCAGCATGACGAACGAGTCCTCGTTCACTTCGCGGACCCGGCCGACATCAGTCGCCCCCGCGGCACGCAGGGCTGGGTATGCGGTCATGCGGTTTCCTTTTATCGGACATCCCGGTCAGGATGGGAAATAGTGACGCTGGAAGCGGACACTTTAGAACATCACGTACGGTATCCGTGAGCGTGTTCACTGAGCCGTGTGCCACGTTTGGCTCATTCGTGTGGCTTCAATCCCGAGGCCCGCTTAGAGTAAGCCCGGCCTATGTGTCGGCTGGCCATTTGCACGGAAGGACTTGGGGAGAGTCTTGGTGGCACGTTTCGGGATGGCGCCCGGGTGGATGCGGCGTCATCGGACCTCCATCGCGTCTTGGGCCGCTCTTGCCGTGGTTGCGAGCGGTTTGACCGTCTATGCGATCCAGTCGACGGGTTACCCCGTGCACAAGGCCGACCTCGATGACGGCGGCATCTGGGTGACCAACCAGTCCTGGGGCACCCTGGGCCGGCAGAACCGCCCGGTCGCCCAGCTCGACGGCGTCGTCTGGGCCGGCAACGAGACCGGGTCCAGGTCCGAGCGTGCCGGCCTCGACGTGGTGCAGAACGGCATCGCGGTGGCCTCCGTCGACCGTGACGCCCGCACGATCACACCGGTCAACACCAAGCTCGCCGAGGGTCTCGACGACGACGCGGTGACCGTGAAGGACAGCCGGGTCGTGATGGGCGGCACCACCATCGGCGTCGCCGAGCAGAAGACCGGCAAGGTCTGGCTCACCTCCGTCGACCCGACCACCGGCGTCGGCGACCTCTCCGACCTCTCTGGCTCCGCGAAGCCCACCGAGACGGTCGGCGCGGACGCGGTGCTCACCATCGGCACCGACGGGACCGCGTACGCCGTCTCCGCTGCCAAGCGGACCCTGACCGCCTTCGCGCCGGACGGTGAGCGGTTCGCGGACCCCGAGGAGACCAAGCTTCCGAAGGCCCCGGAGTATGCCGAGACCCCGACGTCGGCGACCGTCGTCGGCGACGAGGTGATCACCCTCGACGGCGTGGGCTGGCTGCTCGGCGCGTCCAAGGGCTCCGACGTGGCGGCGGACTTCGGCGACACCGCGGAGAGCGCGGTGCTCCAGCAGCCGTCCGTCAAGGCCAAGGAGGTGCTCGTCGGCGACGAGGAGGGCCTCAAGGCCGTCGACCTGCGCAACGGCGAGATCCGCCGTGTCGCCGAGTCGGCCGGTGACCCCGCCGCTCCCGTGCGGCTCCGCGACTGTGTCTTCGGCGCCTGGGCCAACGGCTCGACCGGTTCGGTGGTGACCCAGTGCGGCGAGGGCGAGCCGATCCTGGGCGAGATCCCGACGCTCGGCCCCGCCGCGGAGCTGGAGTTCCGGGTCAACCGCGGTCAGCTGGTGCTCAACGACCTGCGCAACGGCGATGTCTGGGAGATCGACGGCGCCGACATCAAGAAGATCTCCAACTGGGAGGCCTTCCAGCCGCAGACCCAGAAGCAGAACCAGAAGAAGGACAAGCAACAGCAGCAGACCAAGGCCGCCCAGGCGCCGAAGGCCAAGGACGACCAGCTCGGTGCCCGCGCGGGGCGCACCACGGTCCTGCACGTCCTCGACAACGACTCCTCGGCCAAGGACTCGATCCTCAGCGTCGTCTCGGTCGGCGAGGCCTCCGTCAAGGGCGTCGAGGCCACCATCGCCCCCGACCGGCAGTCGATCCTGGTCACCGCCCCCGAGTCGGCCCGGGGGAAGAAGACCAGCTTCAAATACACCGTCGACGACGGCCTGAAGGGCAAGGCCGGCCAGGACGACGCCAGCGTCGAGCTCAGCATCGAGGGCGACGACGGCGTCGGCAAGCCGACCCTGCGTGAGCACTACACGCCGACCGACTACACCGTGGCGGCCGGCGGCACCGTGGAGATCCCGGTGGTCGGTGACTGGCGTGACGAGCGCTACGGCGACCCGGTCACCGCGCAGTCCCCGACCGCGTCCAAGGGCAAGGCGAGCGTGACCCCGGACGGCCTGATCCGCTACACCGCGGCCGCGGACGCCACCGGCAACGAGAGCCTCGGCTACCAGGTCAGCACCGGCGGCAAGCCTTCGAAGGACAAGGTACGCATCAACATCGTCGCGGGGGCCAACACCGCGTCCCCGGAGCCGAAGGACGACGTCGCCGAGGGCACCCAGGGCTCCTGGGTGACGATCCGCCCGCTCGACAACGACATCCCCGGCGCCGACCCCTCCAACCTCGACGCGCGCCTGACCCTCGCCGGTGACGTACCGCCCAAGGGCGGGCTCGAGGTGAGCACCGACCGGGAGACCGGCGTGGTCCGGGCCCGGGGAAGCTCGCCGGGCACCTACCAGCTCAGCTACAACGCCGGGTTCGGCGCGGCCAAGCCTGCCTCGGCGAAGATCCGCGTCGACGTGAAGCCCGCCGCCCAGGCGGCGGACGAGCCGATCGCGACCCCGGACACGACCGCCGTCCTCGGCACCTCGACCCGCACCCTCGACGTCCTCGCCAACGACTACGACTCCCAGGGCCGGCTTCTCGCCGTCACCCACGCCGAGCCGGTCGGCGACAGCGATCTGACCGTCGCGGTGCTCGACGGCCGATGGCTGCGGATCCAGGCGTCCAAGCCCGACATCGACCCGTCCACCCAGGCGATCCGCTACACGATCAGCAACGGCGCGGCCGAGGCCGAGGGGTCGGTCACGGTGAGCCAGCGCCCGGCGCTGCGCGGCGCTGAGAACGCCCCCGAGGCGGTCGACGACGAGGCCACGGTGAGGGCCGCCGACTCCGTCTCCATCCCGGTCCTCGACAACGACTCGACGCCCTCGGGCGATCCGGTCGGGCTGGTCGTCGACCAGACCATCGAGACCAAGGGCCAGCTGCAGGTGCTGGGCCAGCCGACGGTCGGCGAGGCCTACATCGACGGCAACCGGGTCCGCTATGTCGCCCCCGACGAGGTGAAGGGCCCGGTCGACGTCGACGTCCGCTACGTCGTGCAGAACACCGGTGACCCCTCGGCGGAGCACTCCTCGGGCAACATCCGCATCCACATCAAGCCGCTTCCGAAGAAGAAGGCCGACAACTCCCCGCCCGCGCCGAAGGCGCTGGAGTCGCGGGTGGTCCAGGGTGACGAGGTCACGCTGCGGCTGCCCACGGTCGGCACCGACCCCGACGGCGACTCGGTCTCGGTGACCCGGATCAACAGCGCCCCGTCCTTCGGCCGCGTCCTGGCCCACGGCGCCAACACGATCACCTACCAGGCCTTCCCCAACGCCGCCGGCACCGACGAGTTCACCTACGAGGTGAGTGACCCGTTCGGCGCCGTCGCGACCGGCACCGTGCGGATCGCCGTCGTCGCGCCCGGTGCGCCGCAGCGCCCGGTCGCCGTCGACGACCTGGTCACGCTCGACCCCGCCAAGAAGCTGACCTACGACGTGCTCGCCAACGACCTGCGTACGCCGGGCACGGAGCTGCACCTGGCTTCCACCGACTCGGCGGACGGCGCCGGCGTCAAGCAGCGCTCCGACGGCATCGTCACCGTCCAGGGTGGTTCCGAGGAGCCGTTCCAGCACATCCCCTACCGGGCCACCACGGGCCTCCACGAGGACACCGGCGAGCTCGCGATCCGTTACCAGGAGGGCTACGACAACCCGCCGATGGCGGGGATCGTCGTCGCCCATCCCGAGGGCGACTCGTCGACCACCACCGTCGACGTGATGAGGAAGGTGACCGACATCGACGACGCGCTCGAGGACCTCACCGTCGACGCGGTGAAGGGCCCCTCGGTCGGTGAGGACGAGGCGAAGCCGAAGATCGACGACGGCAAGGTGACCCTGCCGGTCGGCGACACCACCCGGGTGTGGACCTACCGGGTCACCGATCCCGACGGTGCCCAGGCCGTCGGCTCGATCTACGTCCCCGCGCGTCCCAAGGACGCGCCCTACCTGAAGCCGGGCTCCGAGCTCGAGCTCAACCCGGGCGAGACCAAGACCGTCGACATCACCGACTACGTCGAGGACCCCGAGGGTGACCCGGTGGTCCTGACCACGACCGACAAGATCGTGGCCGCGCCCGAGGGGATGTTCAACACCGGCGACACCACCGCGACGACCGTGAAGGTCACCGCCGGTGAGACCAGGGGCCCGGCGACCCTGACCTTCGAGGTCGCCGACCGCGAGAAGATCACCTCCGCGGATGCCCACCTCTCGGTGATCTCGCTGCCGGTCCAGATCGGCAAGGAGGAGCCGGAGATCAACTGCCCGAGCACCCCGGTCGAGGTGCCCGAGAGCGGCAACGGCGCGCTGGTCGACATCGCCGCCATCTGCCACGTCTGGACCGCCGACCCGGGTGACGCCGACGACCTCGACTTCACCGCCGAGGTCGGCGACGGGCTCGACGGGGTCGAGGTCAAGCCGGAGGACGGCGGCCTCCGCCTCACCGCCGAGCACGCCGACGCCGGTGCCCAGGGCGCCCTGGAGATCGGGGTCGAGGGCACCGACGCGACCGGCCAGCTGCTGGTCACCGTCATCGCGCTGCCCGCTCCGTCGCTCTCGCCCATCAAGCCGTTGCAGACCGAGGCCGGGAAGACGGTCGCGATCGACATGGCCAGCTACCTGCAGACGCCGGTGCCGTCGGAGTCGCAGGAGATCGTGGTCACCAAGCTCGACCCGGTCGACGGCGACTCGCCCGACATGGGCAAGGTCAGCGGCTCGAAGATCACCTTCAACACCCCCGAGGAGGGTCACGGCCACTACCGCTACGCGGTCGAGGTCAGCGACTCCGGCAAGGACTCCAAGCGGGTCAAGGCCACCGGCGTCATCGAGGTGGACGTCATCGACGTGCCCGGTGCACCCACGGGGCTGCGTACGACCTCCGACTTCCTCTCCAACGTGGTCGCGCTGTCGTGGAACGCTCCGAAGGACAACGGCGACGACCCGATCCAGCGCTACGAGGTGGAGGCCAACGGCGACCACGTCCAGGACTGCCCGTCGACCTCCTGCCGGATCACCGGGCTGAAGAACGGCGTCGTCTACGACTTCCGCGTGCGCGCGGTGAACTCCGTCGGACCGAGCCGCGAGTGGAGCAACTCGGCCGAGGGCGAGCCCGACGCCTACACCGGCCCGGTACAGAACCTCCGCGTCACCCGCCAGCGCGACCACAAGGTCGAGCTGAGCTGGAGCAAGCCGGCTCCGTGCGACTGCTCGGACGTGCAGAAATACCGGATCAGCTGGCCCGGCGGTGGCATCAAGGACATCTCCGCAGGTCAGACCACCTATCCGGCAGCGGTCAGCTCCAACGGTGACCCGGTGCAGTTCACGGTCGTGCCGCTCAACGACAAGGGCGTGAAGACCAACAAGGGTCCGACGGCGACGGTCGAGGGGATGGGTGCGGGCAAGCCGGACACCCCGGCGACCCCGACCTTCGAGTGGGCCAACACGGCCAACAACTCCGGCAAGGCGGTGACCGTCTCGTGGAGCCCGGTCGCGGCCAACGGCCCGGCGCCCGTCACCTACGAGGTACGCCGCACCGGCGGCACCGGCGAGAAGATCGTCTGCTCCTGGGTGACCGAGACCAGCTGCCGCGACGACGTCGCCAACGACGGCACGATCTACACCTACGCCGTCAGGGCCCGCAACGCGGAGGCGACCTCCCCCCGGGAGACCACGTCCGGCGGATCACCGGAGGCCCACATCTCCAGCTACTCCGCGGGCGGCAAGGTCGAGGCGGCTGCGACCCCCGACGCTGTCTCCTTCGCGAGCGCGACGCCGACCGGGGCCAACGGCACCGCCGAGATCGTCTTCACGCCGCGGGCCTCGCACGGCAAGACCAACCGGGTCGAGTGCGTGCGCAACGGTTCCTCGTGCGGCAGCTGGACCTACCCGCCCGAGGGCGCTGGCCAGCAGACCAAGACGATCACCGGCTTCACCAACGGTAACTCGACGCAGGTCCAGCTGCGGGCCTGCAACGACTCCTCCGGCGGCACCGGCGCCGGGGAATCCTGCGGCCCCTGGTCGTCGAAGAACGTGACCACCTACGGTCCGCTGGGCACGCCGTCGATCTCGGCGAGCGTCGACGGCAACAAGGTCAACTGGCGAGTCAGCTACGACCCCAACGGCAAGGCCGCGACCGTCACCGTCAAGCGTGGCGGCACCGAGGTCGCCCGGTTCGGCACCGGCACCGGCGCGGGCAGTCGGTCGGGCACCGACACCGCGCCCGAGTGGAACACGTCCTACACCTACACCGTGACCATCAGCGACTCGCCGCGGGCGAGCAAGTCCGACTCCGTCACGGTGCGGACCGACCCACCGCCCGACCCGATCCTCGAGGTGAACAAGGCCGGCGAGTGCACGGGTTCCGCGTGCCCCGAGCCGGACGTGGCCTGCGGGGGCACGTGCTGGTACGTCGGCTCGACCATCACCGACCTCGCCTTCCCGGGCAAGACCTGGGAGTGCAGCACCAACGCCACCACCTCGCGGTGGAACGTCACCATCGGGAGCAACGGCAAGGGCTCGGGCAGCGGCCGCGGCTGGGTCGGCGCCAACACCCCGTTCCGGGTGACCTGCACGACCAACGGGCGACCCACTCTTTCGAAGAACGTTACGTGGTAGGAGACAAGAAATGACCGTCACGCACGAGCAAGCGCGCTGGTTCCACGAGACCTTCGAGAAGTTGTGCGACAACGTCGAGAAGGCGGTGCTGGGCAAGCGCAACGTGATCCGCCTGGTGCTGACCGCGCTGCTCTCCGAGGGCCACCTCCTCCTCGAGGACTACCCGGGCACCGGGAAGACGCAGCTCGCCCGCGCGCTGGCCAACACGGTCCAGGGGTCGCACGCGCGCATCCAGTTCACGCCCGACCTCCTCCCGTCCGACGTCACCGGTGTGACCGTCTACGACCAGGGCAAGGGCGCCTTCGAGTTCCACCCGGGCCCGATCTTCCACTCGATCGTGCTGGCCGACGAGATCAACCGCGCCTCCCCGAAGACGCAGTCGGCGCTCCTCGAGGTCATGGAGGAGGGCCGGGTCACCGTCGACGGCGCCACCCGCGAGGTCGGCCGGCCGTTCATGGTGATCGCGACCCAGAACCCGATCGAGCAGGCCGGGACGTACCGACTGCCCGAGGCGCAGCTCGACCGCTTCCTGATGAAGACCTCGGTCGGCTACCCCGACCAGAACGCCACCGTCGAGCTGCTGATGAACTCCTCGGTCCGTGACCGCGCCACTCTGGTCACCCCGATCATCACCGCGCCGACGGTGACCCAGATGGCCGAGATGGCCGACCAGGTCTACATCGACCCCGCGATCGTCGCCTACGTCTCCGCGCTGATCGACGAGTCGCGTCGTCACAAGCACGTACGCCTCGGCGCCTCCATGCGTGGCTGCCTCGCCCTGGTGCGCACCGCCAAGGTGTGGGCGCTCGCCGAGGGCCGCTCGCAGGTGCTGCCGGACGACGTCAAGGCGCTCGCCCAGCCAGTGCTCTGTCACCGTCTGATCCTCGACCCGGAGGCGATGTTCAACGGCGTCACGGTCGACGACGTCATCGGCGATCTGCTCACCTCGGTCCCGGCTCCCACCGAGCGTGTCGGCTGAGATGAGCAGGGCCCGCAACCTCGTTGCTGACCTGCGGAATCGGCTCGCCCCGGTAGCCTCCGGGGCGGGCTCGGCCTACTCGTTCGCCGCCGACCGGATCGGCCCGTGGTTCGGCACGGTGACCTCGATCGGCTGGGGCGTGCTGCTGCTCGGTGCGCTGGCCTGGGTCGCCGCCACCGCCCTCGGCTGGATCGAAGCGGCCGTGGTGGCGATGGCGGCGTTGTTCCTGGTGATCGGCGCGGCCTTCTTCATGATCGGGCGCACCCGGCTCGCGGTCGCGACGGTGGTCGAGCCGCCGCGCGTCGCCGTCGGCCAGGCGCTCACCGGCGAGCTGCGGGCCCGCAACGAGGCGCGCGGCCCACTCGTCTCCACGAGCCTGGAGTTCCCGATCGGGGCAGGCGGGGTGACGTACGACCTGCCGATGCTGCTTCCCGGCGCCGAGCACACCGAGCTCTTCGTGGTGCCGACGCAGCGCCGCGGCGTGATCGACGTCGGCCCGGTCCGGACCGTACGCGGCGACCCGCTCGGGCTCTTCCGCCGGGTGCAGGAGTGGACCGACCGCACCGAGGTCTTCGTCCACCCGCGCACCACCCACCTGGAGCCCTTCGGGGTCGGCCTGGTCCGTGACCTCGAGGGCTCGACGGCTCAGAACACCTCGATGAGCGACCTCGCCTTCCACGCGCTGCGCGAGTACGTCCCGGGCGACGACCTGCGCCACATCCACTGGCGCTCCTCCGCGCGCCACGGGCAGCTGCTGGTGCGCCAGTTCCTCGACACCCGCCGCTCCCACATCGTCGTCATCGTCGACTCCTCGCCGATGTCCTACGACAGCGAGGAGGAGTACGAGACCGCGATGTCGATCGCCGGCTCGCTGCTCCGTCGCGGCATCCTGGACGAGTTCGACGTCTCGTTCGCGACCGGTGACGTCCTCCTGGTGCGGGCGACCGCGGCGAGCGGGGGCGGGCGCTCTGCCCTTGACGCCTGCTCGCGGGCGACCCCGCAGCCGACCAACCTGATCGAGATCACCGCCGAGGCCGCCCGACAGGCGCCGGACGCCTCGTTGGTGATGCTGGTGACCGGGCGCTATCCCGAGTTCGTCACCCTGCAGCGCGCGGCCGGGCAGTTCTCGGTCGACGCCACCACGGTCGCGGTACGGGTCGACTCGAGCCAGCGCGCGGGGTTCAAGGCCGTCGCCGACCTGCCGGTGCTCACCCTGCCGGATCTCGACCAGCTGCCGATCGTGCTGTCGAAGGGGTTGACCGGATGACGAAGCACCACGCTGTCGACGCCCTGCTCCTGTTCCTGCTCGGCACCATCGCCTTCCTCGGCTTCGACGACACCTACGCCGGCTGGACCTACCTGATCGCGGGCGTCGCCGGCCTCCTGCTCGGCATCCTGATCGCCTTCGTCGGTCGCGGACAGCCGGTCGTCGTGCTGGCCGTGGGCCTGCTCGCCGCGTTCTTCGTGCTCGGCGGCGCGGTCGCGCTGCACGGCATCGGCGACCTCTCGTTCCTGCCGGTCCCCGACACGATCGGCACCCTCGCCGACAACTCCGTGCACGGCTGGAAGCGGTTGCTGACCACCCTGCCGCCGGTCGACGGCGGGGCGCTGCTGACGATCCCCTACATCCTCGGCCTGGTGGCCGGCTGTGTCGGCTTCGCGCTCGCGGTGCGGGTCAAGGCGGCGCTGCCGCCGGTGCTCGTCGCGTTCGCGCTGATGGCCGGGGTGATCCTGCTCGGCGTCCAGGACCCGTCCAAGACCGCTCTGCTCGGTGCGCTCTTCGGCGCGATCGCGATCACCTGGCTCTGCATCCGCGGCTTGCGGGCCCGTGCCCTCGCCGCCGGTGGTCGCCGGATCTCGCGGACGGCGCTGGGGGCCGCTCTGTGCCTCGGCGCCGCCGGCCTGGCCTTCCTCGGCGGGCCGCTGCTACCGGGCCTCGCGCCCGAGCGCACCGTGCTGCGCGGCGAGATCGAGCCGCCGTTCAACGTCGGGCAGTACCCCTCGCCGCTGGCCGGCTTCCGGGTCTACACCAAGGGCTACCAGACGCCGGAGGACGACCGCCGCCTCTATGAGAAGGACCTGTTCACCGTCTCGGGCCTGCCCGAAGGCACCCGGATCCGGGTCGCCGCGATGGATTCGTACGACGGCACCGTCTGGCGCGCGGCCAACGACTCCGGTGAGACCGAAGGGCCCGACGACACCTTCCAGAAGATCAGCTCGACGCTGCGCAACCCGCTCGCCGACGGCAAGCAGGTGCGCGGCACGATCACGATCGGCGAGGACTTCGGCGGCGTCTGGGTGCCGCTGCCGACCGCGCTCACCCACATCTCGTTCGACGGCCCCGACGCCGACTCGTTCCGCTACAACCTGGCGACCTCGACCGGCGTCCTGCCGTCCGCACTGAAGCCGGGCGACTCCTACACCTTCACCGCTTCGGTCTCCGACGAGAAGGTGACCAAGAAGAGCGAGCCGTGGTCGGGCGGATCGCCGATCGGCGACGAGGCCGCCCAGTTCCAGGCGCTCGCGGCCGAGTACGCCGGCGGTGGTGACTCGCCGATCACCAACGCGCTGGCGGTGGCCGAGAAGCTGAAGGCCGAGGGCACCTACACCGACGGTGAGCCGCCCAACCAGCAGTACCCGGCGGGCCACTCGCTCCGCCGACTCGCCGACTTCACCGCCAAGGGCGGCCAGCTCGCCGGCAACGACGAGCAGTACGCCGCCCTGATGGCCATCCTGGCCAACCAGGTCGGCGTGCCGGCACGGGTCGTCCTGGGTGCGGTCGTCGGCTCCGACGGCACCGTCCAGGGCAAGGACATGCACGCCTGGGTCGAGCTGCGGATGTCCGACGGGTCCTGGGCCACGCTGGACTGGTCGGAGTTCATGAACACCGAGAGGCCGCCTGAGCAGAACGCTCCTCAGCCCGAGGAGCTCGTCACCGGCAAGGTCGTCCCGCCGCCGGCGCCCGTGCGTCCGCCCGCGACCTCCGGCGACCCGCTGGACGAGTCGGTGAACCAGAAGGCCAACTCGCGCCCCGACGGGTTCACGCTGCCCGGGTGGCTCGTCGCGATCTTTACGTACGTCGGCATTCCGGTGCTGCTCATCGCGGCCCTGTGCGGGGCGATCATCGGCGCCAAGATCTGGCGCCGACATCGCCGACGGACGCGAGGGACGCCGGTGGCCCGTCTCTCCGGGGGCTGGCGAGAGACCCTCGACCACGCCCGTGACTTCGGCGTCGGGGTGCCCGTCGGGGCCACCCGCCGCGAGCAGGCGTCGGTGCTCGCCACCTCGCCGGGTATGGACGGTGCGCCGGGTCTGGCCCTGCTCACCGACACCACGATGTTCGGTGAGGTCGGACCCGACGACGCCGAGGTCGAGGCCTTCTGGGAGCAGGTCGGGACGCTTCGCTCGTCTGTCTCCGACTCGCGCACCCGGTGGCAGCGCATCCGGGCGGCCGTCAACCCGCTCTCGCTGCTGCCCTCGCGGTTGTGGCGGAAGCGCTGACTCAGTCGCCGAGGCCGTAGTCCCTGATCGTTTCCGCGGTGATCCGGAGGACCTCCCGCGAGGTCCCCGGCATCGGCGGGTCCACGTCGGTGAGCGCTTCAGCGGTGCCGCGGATCTCGATCATCCGTGGCTTCCACGGGTCCGTGGTCTCGAGGTCATCGACGACGAACGCCACCTGCGCGTGCTTCCGGACGTTCCGGAACTTACGCGACCTGCCCATCTCGTGGCCGCCGATGACGATCCGGTGCTCCTCGTCGATCGTGAACCCCACGGGGTTGTTCTGCAGGCCCCCGTCGGGGGCTAGCGTCGCGAGCCTTCCCAGGGGCTGGGTGCGGAGGTAGCGGAGCTGGGTCTCGGTGAACTTCATGGGTTGATGGTGCGGGCTCAAGTTGGGTTGAGGTCAATGGGCGGGCTTTGAGGATCTCGCCAGGCGACTGTTCTTTCGTTTCAGGGTTTCGCCGCCGACCCGATCTCTAGTGTTTCTCGATCACGCGCCGCGTCAAGGACGCCCTTCGGGCGCCGCTTCGCGGTGGCCTGCGGCCATCCTTGACACGGCACCCGATCGAGAAAGATTTCGCCTGTATCGGGGCGGCGGCGAGGGTGTGGCGCAGCACTCATGCGACTTGTTCGCGGACTGCATAACATGGTCTGACCAGCGAAAATGGTGGCTTCGCGGTGCTCGATCGCATATAATAACTACTATGTACGAGACCATCGACCGCCTCCTCGACGGGCCACCTCCCGGTGCGTCCGAGCGAGAGCTGGTCGATTGGATCACTCGTCTCGAATCCGTGAAGTGTCGGGCGGAAGCTGTTCAGGCAGAGGCGTCGGTACGTCTCGAGGAAGCCGCCCGAGCCCGGCAGGTCGAGGCTGGGGTGGTGCCTGCCCGGAAGCTCGGCGAAGGGGTGGCGTCGCAGGTCGCGTTGGCGCGACGGGTCTCACCAGCGAAGGGGGCGAAACTGCTCGGGCTGGCCAAGATCCTGCTCACCGAGATGCCGCACACCTTCGCATTGATGAAGGCCGGACTGTTCTCCCAGTGGCAGGCCACCATCCTCGCCCGCGAAACCGCCTGCCTCTCCCTCGATGACCGGCGGATCATCGACCACGAGCTCTGCGCCAC
>NZ_JBHVKN010000057.1:0-26758 GCF_042798075.1 Nocardioides sp. NPDC057772 | reverse complement strand
GCTCGCTTTCCTCCGAGGAGAATCAGGTCAGGGCGAGATCGTCGGCCACGTGCCCGATGGCCTCGAGCATGGCGGCATCACGCGGCTCGCGGGACTGCATCCGCACCGTCGGTGCCGGGCGGGCTGTCTCGCGCGCCCGTGGCGCCGGCAGGCGCAGAGCGCTGTCGGCGGCGGCACAGTCGGCGCAGAGCTGCGCGGGGCTGTCGAGGTCGTCGTACGGAACGCGCATGTCTGTCATGCAAACGACGGTAAGCACTACCAACGGGTAGTAGAAGGCCGACTCAACAGTAATATTTCATCTCCTGTCCACGGCCGAGCCTTAACGTCGCCCGAGGTCTCGCCGGTAGGGTTCCGCGCATGTCCGGTTCACTCCTGATCGCAGGCTCCATCGCCACCGACCACCTGATGAGCTTCGGTGGTAAGTTCGCCGACTCGTTGGTCGCCGACCAGCTCGACAAGCTGTCGGTGAGCTTCCTGGTCAACGACCTCGAGATCCGTCGTGGTGGCGTCGGCGCCAACATCTCCTTCGGCCTGGCCAACCTCGGCCTGGCGCCGGTGCTCGTGGGTGCGGTCGGTGAGGACTTCGCCGACTACCGCTCCTGGCTCGAGCGCCACGGCGTCAACTGCGACCACCTGCGTGTCTCCGAGACGCTGCACACCGCGCGGTTCGTGTGCACGACCGACACCGCGATGGCGCAGTTCGCCAGCTTCTACCCGGGCGCGATGGCCGAGGCCCGCGAGATCGAGCTCGGCCCGATCGCGGAGAAGGTCGGCGAGCCGTCCTTCGTCCTGATCGCTCCCGACGACCCCGACGCGATGAAGCGCCACACCGAGGAGGCGCGCCAGCGCGGCTACACCTTCATCTCCGACCCGAGCCAGCAGCTCGCCTTCGGCGACGGTGAGCTGATCCGCGAGCTCGTCGACGGCGCCGCCTACCTGTTCACCAACGAATACGAGTCGCACGTCCTCGAGCAGAAGACCGGCTGGTCCGCCGAGGAGGTGCTGGCCCGTGTCGGCACCCAGGTCACCACGCTCGGCAAGGACGGCGTACGCATCCAGCGCAAGGGCGAGGAGCCGATCCAGCTGCCCGCCGCGAAGAACGTGAACGCCATCGAGCCGACCGGTGTCGGCGACGCCTTCCGTGCCGGCTTCCTGGCCGCGCTGGCCTGGGACTGCGAGCTCGAGCAGGCCGCCGAGGTCGGCTGCGTCCTGGCCGCCTACTGTGTCGAGACCGTCGGCCCGCAGGAGTACTCCTTCACCGCCGAGGAGTTCGTCGCCCGGGTCCGTGAGTCCTACGGCGACACCGCCGCCGACCAGATCGCGGCCCACATCAAGGCCTGAACTTCTCTGGCAGTTCCTGCACTTCTCGGGCATCGCATTGCCTGAGAAGTGCAGGGATACCCGGTTAACCGGGTATCCCGACCATCCGCTCAGCTGAGGCGGCGTATCCGATACACGGGTACGCCGTCTTCTGCTTCCACCTCGCCGACGAACTCCTGCCCACGCATCCGGGCCCAGGCGGGCACGTCGTGGTGGGCGGCGACGTCGTCGGCCGCGACGGCGATGATCTCGCCGACCTCGACGTCGCCGAGGTGGCGGCCGAGCTCGATGATGGGGCGCGGACAGGCCTGCCCGCGGCAGTCGAGGGTGACGGCCGGCGCGCTCACAGCCCCGCCTCAGCGCGCAGATTCCTGACGATCCCGGGCAGTGCGTCGAGCACGCGCTCCACATCCTCTCGCGTCGTGTCGCGGGTCAGCGACAGCCGAACGTTACCGTGTGTCAGCGCTCCCATGGCAGCAAGCACGCGAGACGGCTCGCGGGTGTCCGAGGTGCAGGCCGATCCGCTCGCGACGCCGGCGCCGAGACGGTCGAGCGCGGTCACCAGCGCCTCGCCGTCGACATACAGGGCCGAGAACGTCACCAGGTGGGGGAGACGGTCCTGCTCCGGCCCTGCGACGTCCACGTCCGGCACCTCCGTCCGGACCCGCTCCCGCACCAGCGAGATCAGCTCGTGCTGGCGGGCGTTGACCTCGTCGCGCTCGGCGACGACCGCCTGGAGCGCCGCCGCCGCGGCCAGTGCCCCGGGGATGTTCGTGAACCCCTGGTCCGTACGCGACCACTCATCGCCCGGGAACGGCCAGCGCCATCGTGCCGACCTGCGCACGACCAGCACTCCCACACCGCCGGGGCCGCCCCACTTGCGGGCGGAGCCGGCGATCGCGTCACCGACCGGGGGCAGAGGCAGGCGTCCCATGGAAGCGCAGGCGTCGACGAAGAGGGACGCCCCGCCGGCCGCGTCGGCGACCTCGTCCAGCGGCTGCACGGTGCCGACCTCGTGGTTGGCCTGCTGGACCGCGACGACGTCGACACCCCCGGCCGCGACGGCGTCGCGCACGGCGGCCACCTCGATCCGCGCCTCGCGATCGACGGCCAGCTCGGTGACGGGGGAGCGCTGCGACCAGCGCGCGGCGTCGATGACGGCCTGGTGTTCGACGGCACTGTGACCGATGCCACGTGCTCCGAGCCCCAGCAGGCCCGCCTGCACGGCGGCGGTTCCCGAGGATGTGAAAAGCACCTCATCGCGACGTACGCCCAGAGCCTCGGCGACGACCTCCCGTGCGTTCGAGAGCAGCAGTCCGGCGTTGCGGGCCGGTCGGTGGAGGCGGCGGGGATCCGCGTACCCCTGCTCCGCCGCGGCCAGAAGCACGTCTTTGGCCGCCGGATGGAGCGGTTCGGCCGATGCGGCGTCGAGGTAGGTGAAGCTGTCGGTCACGGAACCCAACGTTAGAGGTTCCACGCGCGGAACCTCTGTGCCATATGCGACATGAGGAACCCCTGAAGATGAATCCGGAGGCGCTCGCGGTAGTCTGCGGGCATCTGAGTGTTCGCATGAGAGAGAGGCTCGTAGTGGGTCTGCACTTGCCAGGGGCCGGATCGACTCCGTCCCACGCCCGCGCCCGACGTGGTGCGCTGGTGGCGACGCTGACGGCCGGCGCCCTCCTGCTGAGTGGCTGTTCGGACGAGGCGGCGCGTTTCGGCTTCCCCGAGCCACGTTCTGAGCAGGGGGAGCACAACCTCGCCCTGTGGCAGGGCGCATGGGTTGCCGCGTTGATCACAGGTGTCCTGACCTGGGGGCTCATCTTCTGGGCGATCTGGCGCTACCGGCGCCGTAGCGACGCCGACATCCCGGTCCAGACGCGATACAACCTGCCGCTGGAGATCTTCTACACGATCGCCCCGGTCCTGATGGTGATCGTGTTCTTCGACCACACCGTCAAGGTCCAGAACGAGATGCTGGACGACGGCAACCCGACGAACGTGATCGAGGTGACCGGCCAGCAGTGGCAGTGGACCTTCAACCACGGCATCGGCGAGATGGACGCCAGCGCTGACGAGAACCTGGTGGACGACGAGTTCCCCTACAGCAGCTACGGCTACGTCGTGGGCACCGGCTCGCACATCCCGACGCTGGTCCTCCCGGAGAAGACCACCACGCGCTTCAACCTGCGCTCGGCCGACGTCATCCACAACTTCGGTGTCCCGGAGTTCGGCATGAAGATGGACGTCGTCCCCGGTCGGGTGAACCACTACTCGATCACCACGAAGGAGGCCACGGCCACCTTCGACCCGGGTGCCAACGACCTCATCCAGGGCAAGACCTTCCGCGGCGCCTGCTACGAGCTCTGCGGTGTCTACCACGCCCGGATGATCTTCAAGGTCGCGATCCTCTCCGAGAGCGACTACAAGTCTTACGTCGACGCGCTGGCGCAGAAGGGCTTCGAGTCCGAGCGCCCGCTGCTCGGTGGTGGCAAGTCCACCCGCACCACCGACGACATCGCCAGCCACAACGAGGAGGAGGGCGAGTGACCGCCACCGCTGCGCGCCCGGTCACCGGGGGCCCCAAGCCGCTCGGTAAGCACGTCTACCAGCTGCTGACCACCACCGATCACAAGCTGATCGGCAAGATGTACCTGGTCACGTCGTTCGTCTGGTTCCTCATCGGTGGCCTGATGGCGCTGCTGATGCGCTCGGAGCTGGCGTTCCCGGGTCAGCAGGTCGTCAACGACGAGCTGTTCAACCAGCTGTTCACCATGCACGGCACGATCATGCTGCTGCTGTTCGCGACGCCGCTGTTCTTCGGCTTCGCCAACGTGATCATGCCGCTCCAGATCGGTGCCCCCGACGTCGCCTTCCCGCGACTCAACATGTTCAGCTACTGGCTCTACCTCTTCGGTGGGATCATCGCGGCCAGCGGCTTCTTCACCCCGACCGGCGCGGCCGACTTCGGCTGGTTCGCCTACACGCCGCTGTCCAGCGCGCAGTACTCGCCGGGCGTCGGTGGCGACCTGTGGATCATGGGTCTCTACATGGGTGGTCTGGGCACCATCCTCGGCTCGGTCAACTTCATCACCACCATCATCTGCATGCGTGCTCCGGGCATGACCATGTTCCGGATGCCGATCTTCACCTGGAACGTGCTGATCACCGCGCTGCTCGCGCTGATCGCGTTCCCGATCCTGGCCGCCGCGCTGCTGATGCTCGAGTCCGACCGCCAGTTCGGCTCCCACGTCTTCGATGCCGCCCACGGTGGCCCGATCCTGTGGCAGCACCTGTTCTGGTTCTTCGGCCACCCCGAGGTCTACATCATCGCGCTGCCGTTCTTCGGCATCATCTCCGAGATCCTCCCGGTCTTCAGCCGTAAGCCGATCTTCGGCTACATCGGCCTGGTGGCCGCGACCCTCGGTATCGCGATCCTCTCGGTGGCGGTGTGGGCGCACCACATGTTCGTCACCGGTGCGGTCAACCTGCCGTTCTTCTCCGGCATGACGTTCCTGATCGCGGTCCCGACAGGTGTGAAGTTCTTCAACTGGATCGGCACGATGTGGGGCGGATCGGTCAGCTTCGACACCCCGATGCTGTGGTCGATCGGCTTCCTGACGACCTTCCTCTTCGGTGGTCTGACCGGCATCATCCTGGCGAGCCCGCCGCTCGACTTCCAGGTGTCCGACTCCTACTTCGTGGTCGCGCACTTCCACTACGTCGTCTTCGGCACGGTCGTGTTCGCGATGTTCGCCGGCTTCTACTTCTGGTGGCCGAAGATGACCGGCCGGATGCTCGACGAGCGCCTCGGCAAGGTCCACTTCTGGCTGCTGTTCGTCGGCTTCCACGCGACCTTCCTGGTCCAGCACTGGCTCGGCGTCGAGGGCATGCAGCGGCGTATCGCCGACTACCTGCCCAGCGACGGCTTCACCTTCCTGAACCAGTTCTCGACCGTCGGCGCGTTCCTGCTGAGCCTGTCGATGCTGCCGTTCTTCTACAACCTCTACGTCTCGCGCCACGCGCCGATCGTCGAGGTCGACGACCCCTGGGGCTGGGGCCGCTCGCTGGAATGGGCCACGGCCTGCCCGGCGCCGCGCCACAACTTCACCTCCATCCCGAAGATCCGCTCGGAGTCCCCGGCCTTCGACCTCCACCACCCGGAGATCGCCGCGCTGGAGCACGATGAGGACGATCTCCCCAAGGCTGATGCCGCCACCAGCTCCAACAAGGAAGGCTGAGCCCGATGAAGTCTGAAGCCTGGATCTTCGGGGTCTGCACCGCCTTCATGGTGCTGGTCACCCCGGCCTACTGGTTCGTCACCGCGGCCTCCTCTGAGGGCGGCGACTGGACCGGAACCTCGGCGCTGGTCATGTGCACGCTGCTGTTCATGATGATCTGGATCTATCTCGGCTTCCATGCCATCAGGATGGATCCGCGCCCCGAGGACCGTGAGGACGGCGACATCGCCGAGGGCGCCGGCGAGTACGGCTTCTTCCCGCCGTTCTCCTGGTGGCCGCTGTGGGCCGGACTGACCTTCGGTCTGGTGGTCCTCGCGGTCGCGATGGCCGCCTGGTGGCTGGTCATCATCGCCGCCGTGCTCGGCATGCTGGCCACCGCCGGCTGGAACTTCGAGTACTACCGAGGCGAGTTCAAGCACTGAGCAAGGACGTACGCGGGGCCCGATCCATCACGGATCGGGCCCCGCTGCCTTTCTTGGGTGCCTCTTGGCAATGCCCGATAGGGTTGTCGCGCTCGCGTCCCGGTTCAGGGCGCTGGGCTCAAAAATTCAGGTCTGGAGCAGTCTCACCGTGTCAACGCAGTCACCGTTTCACCGCCCGTCCCTGCTCGCCCGCCGCCGGGTGCTGTTGACCACCGCGACCGCGGTCGTGGCGCCTGTGCTCGTCGCATGTGGCGCGGACCCGGCCTCGAAGGAGCCGAAGAAGCCCGCCGAGCCGAAGGTGCAGATCAAGCCCAACGTCGAGGACAAGGCGACCGGCGTCGCGGTCGACAAGGTGGTCAAGGTCGACGTGGCCAAGGGGCGGCTCGACGAGGTGATGCTGACCGGTGCCAAGGGCACCAAGGTGCGCGGCACGATCACCGAGGACGGCCTGAGCTGGAGCGCCGGTGACGTGCTCGAGCCGACCGCCTCCTACACGCTGTCGGTCACCGCCACCGGTGACGACGGGCTGGAGAAGAAGAGCCAGATCACCTTCTCCACCGAGGATCTCGGCCTGGACCGCCAGACCTACCCGTCGATCGCGCCGCTCGACGGGGAGACCGTCGGCGTCGGGATGCCGATCATCGTGACGTACGACCTGCCGGTGAAGAACAAGGCCGCCTTCGAGAAGAAGATGCTGGTCGAGTCGACGCCCAAGCAGGAGGGGTCGTGGCACTGGGTGAGCGACACGGAGGTCCACTACCGTCCGCGCACCTACTGGCAGGCCAACTCCACGATCAACGTGAAGCTCAACATCAACTCCGTCCCCGCCGGCGGCGGCATCTTCGGCCAGAAGAACCGCGAGATCACCTTCAAGACCGGTGACGCGCACATCTATCGGGCCAACGCGCAGACCCACCAGATGGAGGTCTTCAAGAACGGCCAGAAGGTCAAGACCATCCCGATCACGACCGGCAAGGAAGGGTTCATCACCCGCAGCGGCGTGAAGGTGATCATCGAGAAGTTCGAGCGCAAGACCATGAACTCCGAGACCATCGGGATCAACCCGGGCGACCGGGAGTACTACAACATGGAGGGCGTGAAGTGGGCCATGCGGCTCACCTTCTCCGGTGAGTTCATCCACGGCGCCCCGTGGTCGGTCGCGCAGCAGGGCAGGGCCAACGTCTCCCACGGCTGCACCGGGATGAGCGACGAGAACGCCAAGTTCCTCTACGACATGACCCGTCGCGGAGACGTTGTCGAGACCGTCGGCACCAACCGCGAGATGACCTTCAGCAACGGCTGGGGCGACTGGAACACGCCTTTCGACGAATACCGGGCGGGGTCTGCCCTCGCCTGAACCGGCGGCGCGTCGGGCGTCGCCTGAGCCTTCTGTGTGGTCAGAGCCGATATTCTGCACTGCAGTAAATAGCGTGTGACACCAAGCCGTTGCTGCTTGCGTCCTGAAGCGTCTTTACCTACGTTCCAGTCAACACGCAATCGCGTCGCGCAGGGCCGACCCCCGACGGCCCGCGCCTGGAAGGTGGATTCGTTGCCTCGGCCTGTGCTGGTGCTCGACCTGGACGGCACGGTGTGTCTCGGAGACACACCAGTGCTTCTCTACGCCGCCCGCGTGGCGGCCCTCACCGAGGCTCCTGAAGCCCTCCTGGAGACCGCTACGGCCTTCCTGGGGCGACGGCTGCCGGAGAGCGCTCCGAAGACGCTCACGGGCGCTCAGGACGGCTATGAGGCCGTCAAGATCCTGGGTCTGGCCGCCGGCGTCACCGAGGAGGAGCTGAGTGCCGCGTACGTCGCGAGCCGAGCGGAGATGAGCGCCAACCCGGGCGACATCCACACCCCCGTCGGGCTGGTCGACCTGCTTGCCGGGATCGACGCGCACCGGGTGATCCTGACCAACTCGCCCGGCAGCGGGCTGGACGCGGTCCTGGAGCATCTCGGCGTACGCGAGGTGGTGGACGAGGTGCGCACCGACGCCCTCAAGCCGACCCGGATGATCGGGCACCTGGACGCCTTCCTGGACGCCGTCGGCGCCGCCGACACACCGGAGTGGCTGATGTCGGTCGGCGACATCTGGCGCAATGACCTTGCTCCCGCCGTCGAGCGTGGTTGTGTTGCTGCGTACGTTGATGCCTTCGACCGCCGGCAAGGACCGGCTCATGTTCGTGCAGGATCGTTCATGGACCTGTACTCAGCGGTCTCGGACTGGTCGAATGACCCGTCGTCCTTCCTCGCAGCTCACCCCCTCAAGGAGTCTGTCCAATGTTGAGAAGCCCCCGGTTGCTGGCGGTCGGTGCCGCCGCATCGCTCGCCCTCGCACTCGCCTCCTGCGGCAGCGGTGAGGACAGCGCCGCGCCCGCGGAGGATCCCGAGGAGATCGTGCTGTCGCTGGTGCCCTCCGGCGACGTCGACTCGATCACGGAGAGCGCGAAGGGGCTCGAATCGTTCCTCGGCGACCGGATCGGGATCCCCGTACGCGCCGAGGTGACCGAGAGCTATGCCGCCGCGATCGTGGCGATGAAGTCCGACCAGGCCCAGGTGGCGATGCTCGGCCCGATCGGCATGGTCCAGGCCGAGGACCAGGCAGGGGCGGTGCCGATCCTGCAGTCGGTGCGCTATGGCTCGGGGACCTACCACACCCAGTGGTTCACCAACGACCCCGAGACCTACTGCGCCGACGAGGTCAAGGTGGTCGAGGGCCTCAAGTACTGCAACGGCACCGACGCCGCCAAGACCGGCCCTGTCGGCGAGCAGGCGATCGCCAAGATCAAGCCCGGCAGCTCGATCGCCTTCGTCGACCAGGGGTCGGCCTCGGGCTACTACTATCCGGCGACCCAGTGGGGACAGGTCACCGGCGGCGACGCGCTGGTCGACCTCGACGCGCAGTTCGCCGGCGACCACGACGCCGCGGTGCTCGCGGTGGCGCGCGGCGACTACCCGGTCGGGGTCAGCTTCGACGACGCCCGCGAGGAGGTCGCGGCCGACGAGCCGAAGGTCGCCTCCGACGTCGTGGTGTTCGCCTACTCCACCGAGATCCCCAACGACGGCATCGTCGTCGCGGGCGGACTCTCCAAGGAGCTGCGTACGAAGGTGACCGACGCGTTCATCGCGATGGCGAAGGACCCCAAGGGCCTCAAGACGCTGGAGGCGGTCTACGAGATCGAGGGTCTCGAGAAGGTCGACACGGCTGCCCTGAAGAAGGCGAAGTCCGTGGAGGAGAACTTCGGCGAATGAGCGGCTCGGATCCCGGGGGCGGTCGCAGCATCGTCTTCGACGACGTCTCGGTGGTCTACCCGAACGGCACCCGGGGTCTGGACAAGGTCTCCTTGACCATTCCGCCGGGGGAGTTCGTCGTGGTCGTCGGGCTCTCCGGTGCCGGCAAGTCGACCCTCATCCGCACGATCAACGGTCTGGTGCCGGTCGCGTCGGGCTCGCTCTCCGTCGGCGAGACCGACGTGGCCGCGGCACGTGGGCGCCGGCTGCGGCGGCTGCGGGCCGAGATCGGGATGATCTTCCAGGGGTTCAACCTGGTGACCCGCCGCTCGGTCATGGGCAACGTGCTCACCGGCCGGCTGCACGCCCAGTCCTGGTTGCAGTCGGCTCTCGGCGTGCACACGAAGGCCGACAAGGAGATCGCCTTCGAGGCGCTGGAGCGCGTCGGGATCGTCGAGAAGGCCTGGGTACGCGCCTCCGAGCTCTCGGGCGGACAGCAGCAGCGGGTCGCGATCGCCCGGGCGCTCGCGCAGCAGCCCTCGGTGGTGCTCGCCGACGAGCCGGTGGCCTCGCTCGACCCGCCCACAGCCAACCTGGTGATGCGCGACCTGCAACGGATCAACCGGGATCTAGGTATCACTACCGTGGTCAACCTGCACTTCCTCGATCTCGCCCGACGCTATGCCGACCGCATCATCGGCATGCGCGCGGGACAGGTGGTGTTCGACGGCCCCGCTGCCGAGGCCGTCGACGCGGTCTTCGAGAAGATCTACGGGCGCTCGCTGACCGCCGAGGACGTCTCGGCATGACCCAGGTCACCCTCGAGCGTCCCACCCCTGCCCGGCCGGCCCAGCCGCCGCCGAGCCCGCTGCTCGTCGGCGGCGTGCTCGGTGCCGTCGCGATCACGGTGGTGGCGGGGTGGGCGATCGACTTCTCGCTCGCACCGGTGATCAAGCAGTGGCCGATACTGACCTCGATCCTCGAGGAGGTCGTGCGTCCCGAGTGGTCGGAGATCACCGACCCGTCCTCGCGGCTGTGGACCGCCCTCGTGGAGACGGCAGCCATCGCGGTGATCGCGACCTTCGTCGGCTCGCTGATCGCCCTCGGCGTCGCGCTGCTGGGCTCGAAGGTCAGCGCGCCTCCCGCGGTCTACCGGGTGACCAAGTCGGTGATGTCGGTGATCCGCTCGCTGCCCGACATGGCCTATGCGCTGGTCTTCGTCGCCGTCGTCACCGGCCCCCTGCCCGGGATCCTGGCGTTGACCATCTTCAACATCGGCATCGTCGCCAAGCTGACCGCGGAGAGCATCGACGCCGTCGATCCGGGACCCCTGGAGGCGCTCGACGCCGCTGGGGCGACCCGCTGGCAGCGTGCCCGTGCGGCGATCGTGCCGCAGATCCTGCCCCACTACGCCTCGTACGTCCTCTATGTCTTCGAGCTCAACATCCGCGCCTCCGTGGTGCTGGGTGCGGTCGGGGCAGGCGGCGTCGGGCAGCTGATCATGCTCTACTTCAACCGGGCCGACTATCCGCGGCTCGCGGCGGTCGTGATCGTCATCTTCGCCGTGGTCATCGCGATCGACCTGCTCTCGCAGTTCCTGCGACGGAGACTGGTGTGACCCCGGACGCCGCCGCGCGGCCCGAGCCGCCACCGAAGTGGCCCTACACCCTGGCGGGGCTGACCCTGATCGGCATCGTGCTGGTCGCCGGCTGGTCGCTGGAGAACGCCAAGTGGGAGCGGCTGCCGCTGTTCCCGGGAGAGATCCTGCAGTACGCCGGCCAGATGCTCGACGGCGTGCTCACCTGGCCGGGGGCTCACCCCGAGGGTCAGGCCGATCCCGAGCTCACCTACGGCGACTGGTGGCTGCAGTCGCTGCGCCTGATGGGGGAGTCGGTGGCGCTCGCCTGGATCGGCACCTGCGTCGGCGCGCTGTTCTCGTTCCCGCTGGCGTTCCTGGCCGCCTCCAACACCGCGCCGCTGATCCTGCGCGTCCCGGTGCGGCTCTTCTTCAACGCCATCCGCGCCGTCCCGGAGATCCTGCTCGCGGTGATCGTGATGCTGCCGCTGTTCGGGCTCAACCCGATGGCGGGGGCGATGGCGATCGGGATCCACTCGATCGGCTCGCTCGGCAAGCTCACGCTGGAGAACATCGAGGCGGTCGATCCGCGCCCGGTCGAGGCGGTCGCCGCCGCAGGTGCGTCGTGGTGGCAGAGGGTCCGGACGGCGGTGATCCCGCAGATGCTTCCGGAGACGGTGGCGTTCTGGCTCTACCGCTTCGAGGTGAACATCAGGGCAAGCGCGATCCTCGGTGTCGTGAGCGCCGGTGGAATTGGTGCGTTATTAAACCGTGTCCTTCGGGGCCGGGAGTGGGAATGGGGTGGAATCATGCTAGCTGTGATCATCATCGTGACGATCCTGGTAGACCAGCTGTCCGCAGCGCTGCGTCACCGGATCCTGCACGGCGCCGAAGCCACTGTGGTGGCGGCATGACAAGCGCGCCGGTTCTTCCAGCCATCCGAGCCGCGATGCCGCGGCTCAACCCGTCCGAGCGCGCGGTCGCCGAGGTCGTGCTGACCCGCTCGGAGTGGGCCATCGAGGCGACCACCGCCGAGATCGCCGCCGAGGCCTCCGTCTCGACCGCGACCGTGGTCAGAGCCGCGCAGAGACTCGGGTTCCGCGGTTTCCCGCACCTCAAGGTGCTGCTGGCGCGCGACCTGGGCTCGGCCAAGACCGAGACGACCGAGGGAGGCAGCCCGCTGACGGTGGTGCGCTCCTTCTTCGCCGACATCGCCGACTCCGCCTCCGACATGGTCGGCCTCCTCTCCGAGGAGCAGGTCAGCCGGGCCGTGGAGCTGCTCGCCGAAGCGCGCTCCATCCTGGTCGCCGGCACGGGGGTCTCCTCGCCGGTCGCCCAGGACATCGCGATGCGACTGGCCTCCCAGGGGCTCAGCACCGTCGCTCCGGGCGACCACCTCGACCAGCTCATCCGGGCCCGTCTGCTCCAGCCGGGCGACGTCTGCGTCGTCGTCAGCGGCACCGGAGCCACCGCGCCGACGATCCAGGTCGCTCAGGCGGCCGTCGCCGGGGGAGCGGCCGTGATCGCGCTGACCTCGTTCACCGGCACCCAGCTGACCAAGCTCGCCGAGGTCGAGCTGGTGACCCCGCAGGGTGGCCGTGCCGGGTTCCGTCAGGAGCTCGACTCGATCATCCGGATCCCGCAGCTCATCCTCGGCAACGCGATCGTCGCTGCCGTAGCGGCCCGCGACCCCGAGGCCGCGGCCAACGTACGCGCCCGGGTGCTCGAGGTCGTCGGCGGCGAGCTCGACCCGCTGGGCTGAGTCCTAGAGATAGCTCGCGAGCAGCTCCGCCTCCGCGCGGAGCTGCTCCGCTTTTTCGCCTGCTCCGTGGGCCTCCAGGTCCGTCGCGGCGGTCAGTCGCTCACTCTGCTCGGCAGCGACGATGGCGCGGACGTCGTCGTCGGTGAGCTCTCGCCTGGCGGCCTCGGTCGCCCCGACGCCGACCGCGGCGCCGGCGATCGGTCCGTCGGCGGTGAGTGCCGCGTCGGCGACCGGGAGCGCCGCCGCGTTGGCGACGGCGGCCACCGTCGAGCGGAGCACGGCCGTGGCCGTGGCGTCGCGGGCCTTGCGGGCGGTGAGGAGGTCGGCTCGGAGGCGAGCCTGGAGGCCGGTCATGTGCTGGACCCTAGGTTTCACGCCAGGCGAGGGCAACCAGGTTTCGACCGGAAACGCACGTGGCGCCGTCCCCCGGAGGGAACGGCGCCACGTGGCGTACGGCTTCAGCGTCAGTGGCTGAGAGGCTCCTCGATCGCCGAGTGACGGTGATCGTCGAAGTCGTGACCGTCGACCTGGTGACCCTCGTGGGCGGCCAGAGCGTGAGCCTCGTGCTCGGCGTGGTGGTGTGCCTCGCTGAGCTCCTCGGCGGTCGGCTTGTCGACGTCGTGGTCGTAGTAGAAGGCGCGGAGCTTGGCGCGGAGCGACAGCTTGCCGTTCTTCTTCAGCTCCGGCTCCTCGCCGGCCCGGCCGCGGTCGCGGACGGTCATGGCGAAGGCCTCGTCCTCGGGAAGCGGGAGGTGCTTCTCGTGGTAGGCGCCCTCCGGCGTACGGATCACCGTGCCGGTCTCGTAGCCGTGCAGCAGCTTCTCGTTGTCGTGACGCTGCAGCGCGATGCACCAACGACGCGTGATGATGAACGCCGCGATCGGGCCCAGGAACACGAACGCCCGCAGGAAGTAGGTGATCTGGTTGATCGAGAGGTCGAACTTGATCGCGATGATGTCGTTGCCGCCCGCGGCCCAGAAGCCCGCGTAGAACGTCATCAGGGCGACGAACGTGGCGGTGCGGGTCGGAGCGTTGCGCGGGCGCTGGAGCAGGTGGTGCTCGCGCTTGTCGCCGGTGATCCACTGCTCGATGAACGGCAGCAGCAGGACGACCATCCAGGCTGCCATCGGCAGCACGATGACCGGGAAGAAGATGTTCCACGACCAGGTCGAGCCCCAGAAGTGCGACTCCCAGCCCGGCATGATGCGCAGTGCGCCGTCGGGCCAGCCCATGTACCAGTCAGGCTGCGAGCCCGCGGTGACCTTTGTCGGGTCGTACGGGCCGAACTTCCACACCGGGTTGAGCGAGAAGAAGGCGCCGAGCAGGGCGGTCACACCGAAGGTGATGAAGAAGAAGCCGGTCATCTTGGAGATGTAGTTCGGCACCATCGGGTAGCCGACGACGTTCTTCTCGGTGCGGCCGGGGCCAGGCCACTGGGTGTGCTTGTGGTAGATCAGCAGGATCAGGTGGGCACCGATCAGGGCCAGCAGCAGCGCCGGGATCAGCAGCACGTGGATCGTGAACAGGCGCGGGATGATGTCGTCGCCCGGGAACTCGCCTCCGAACAGGAAGAACGAGACGTAGGTCCCCACGATCGGGATCGCCATGATGAACCCGTCCGCTGCTCGCACGCCGGTGCCGGAGAGCAGGTCATCGGGGAGCGAGTAGCCGGTGAAGCCCTCGAGCGTGCCGAGGAGCAGCAGCGTCGCGCCGATGACCCAGTTGATCTCACGCGGCTTGCGGTGCGCGCCGGTGAAGAAGACGCGCATCATGTGGATCATCATCGAGGCGATGAACAGCATCGCGGCCCAGTGGTGGACCTGGCGCAGCAGCAGGCCGCCGCGTACGTCGAAGGAGATGTCCAGGGTCGAGATCATCGCCTCGGACATCGGGATGCCACGCAGCGGGGCGTAGGAGCCCTGGTAGACGACCTCGGCCATCGACGGCTTGAACCACAGGGTCAGGAAGACGCCGGTCACCAGCAGGACGACGAAGCTCCACAGCGCGATCTCACCCAGCATGAACGACCAGTGGTCGGGAAAGATCTTGCGGGAGAGGAACTTGCTGAGGCCACCCAGGCCCAGGCGCTCGTCGGCCCAGTTGGCCGCCGCCCCGGCCTTGGTCGGCTTGCCCGCAGGCGTCGCCGGGTTGGTGCCGTTGCTGGCAGCAACCTTGGACGTGTCGGTGCTCATTGTCCGCCCTCCTTGTAGCCGTACTGCTCAGCATCGGCGGCGTGGTCCTTGGACCAGTCGTCGAAGATCTCGTCGATGTCGTAGGTGTTGCGCTCCCAGTAGCTGACGCCCACGGGCTCAGGGTAGTCCGAGAGGGCAACGAGGAAGCCTTCGGAGTCGACACCCAGGGGCAGCTGCGGGAGATGACGGCCGGCCGGACCGAAGATGACCTTGCCGTGGTCGGCGAGGTCGAAGGTCGACTGGTGGCACGGGCACAGCAGGTGGTGCGTGGTGCGCTCGTTCAGCGAGATCGGGCAACCGACGTGGGTGCAGATCTTGGAGTAGGCCACGATGCCGTCGACCGACCAGTTGCGGGTCACGTCGTGGGAGATGTCGTTGGGGTCCATCCGGAGCAGGATGGTGGCCGCCTTCGACTTCGCGATCTGCAGCGGCGCGCCATGGAGGCTGCCGTCGAAGATCGTCGCCGGCTCGGCGTTGACCAGGTCACCGACCTCCAGGTCGCCCGGACGGATCGGGGTGCCGACCACGTCGCGCACGACCCGCACGCCGGCATCCCAGACGGTGTGCTCGAGGCCGGCGCCGGGATAGGGCTGCTCCTCGGTGATCTGGGCGTTGGTCTGACCCAGATCTCTGAGGATCACGATCGCGGGCAACCCGAGCAGGGCCGCCGAGCCGATCATCGCGTTGCGGATGAACGGGCGGCGGGCCATGCCGGACTCGTGGAGCGCGGCCTTGAGCTCGGCGACCGCGACCTCGCGGGTAGCGGGGGAGGAGGCCGCCGGGTGACGGTCCTCCGCGTGCTCGATGTCGACGACGAGCTTGCGGGCCCACTGGATGACGCCGATGCCGAGGAAGAGGAGCGCGAAGCCGAGGGTCGAGCCCAGCGCCAGGTTGGAGGCGCCGTAGCCGGCCCAGACGTCGCCGTCGTAGCCCGGCTCGATCGCGAAGTAGGCGACCACGAACAGCACCGAGCAGAGCGCGGAGAGACCGAAGAAGATGCTCACCTGCCGCTCGGCGCGCTTCTCCGCCTTCGGGTCGACGTCGGTGGGACGCCAGTGATGCTCGTGCATACCCGGGTCGGGCAGCAGCGCGTCGGTGTGCGCGTTGAGCTCGGGGTGCGAGTCGTCGTGCTTCTCGATCTCGCTGAGGTCGCTGCTCACTGGGCAGATCCCTTCTTGGTCTGGTTGGTGCGCGTGGTGTGCGAGGCGATCCACACGGCGAAGGCCACCAGGACGCCGAGACCGACGACCCAGGCGACGATGCCCTCGGTCACCGGACCGAGCCTGCCGTTGTTGAAGCCGCCGTAGTCGGGCTGCTCCTTCATCGACTCGACGTAGGAGATGACCGCCTTCTTCTCCTCCGGGCTGATGTTGCCGTCGGAGAAGGTGTCCATGGACTGCGGACCGGTCAGCATCGCCTCGTAGATGTGCTTCGGGTCGGTGTTGAGGATGCTCGGAGCCTCACCGCCGCGCGGCATGGCGCCGCCGGCACCGGTGAAGTTGTGGCAGGCGGTGCAGTTGGTCAGGAAGATCTGGCCACCGAGGGTGACCGCCTCCTCCTTCTCCTTCTCGGAGGCGTAGGTCTCCGGGTCGTACTGCTCCTTGTCCGGGATCGCCGGGCCGGGGCCGAGGCTGGCGACGTACGCGGCCATGGCGTCGATCTCGTCCTGGTTGAAGCTCGGGTCCTTGACCTCGACCTGGGCGCCCGGCTGGGCCATCGGCATCCGGCCGGTGCCGACCTGGAAGTCGACGGAGGCGGCACCGACGCCGATCAGCGACGGGCCGTAGAGCTTGCCGTTCTGGGTGGTGATGCCTTCACCGTTGGATCCGTGGCAGGTGGAGCAGTTGATCATGAAGAGCTCTTTGCCCTCGGCGACGAGAGCAGCGTTGTCCTTCTCCTGCTCGGCCTGGGAGGCCGGAGCGAGGGCAGCGTACGCGCCGCCCGTGCTCAACAGGGCGACCAGGAGCACGGCGGCACCGGCCAACGGGCGGCGACGGTGCCGCGACAGTCGACCGACGGAGCGGTTCAGTAGACGCACATTCAGTCCTTGGTCACTTGAGGAGGTAGATGGTCGCGAACAGGCCGATCCACACCACATCGACGAAGTGCCAGTAGTAGGACACGACGATCGCGGAGACGGCCTGTTCGTGGGTGAAGCGCTTGGCGACGTAGGTCCGGCCGAGCACGAACAGGAAGGCGATCAGACCGCCGGTGACGTGGAGGCCGTGGAAGCCTGTCGTCAGGTAGAAGACCGAGCCGTAGGGGTCGTCGGGACCGGTGATGCCGCGGTTGAGGGCGATGCCTTCCTGCACCAGGGCCGCGTACTCGGTCGCCTGACCGGCGATGAAGACCGCGCCCATGAGGTAGGTGAGGATGAACCACTCACGCAGACCCCACAGGTGGATCGCGAGCAGGGAGCCCTTGCGCCCGACCTGGCCGCGCTCGGCGGCGAAGACGCCGAACTGACAGGTGAACGACGACAGCACGAGGATGGTCGTGTTCACGGCCGCGAACGGGATGTTGAGCCCGTCGGTGTTGGCAGCCCACACCTCGGGGCTGACCGCGCGGATCGTGAAGTAGGCCGCGAACAGCGCCGCGAAGAACATCAGCTCGCTTGCGAGCCAGATGATCGTCCCCACGCTGACCATGCTCGGACGGTCGTGATGCCCGTGCAGGCGGGCTGTTGGAAGAGTCGATACTGTCGCCACGCCCGCCATTATGTCCTGCCCCATTCCCAGAGTCTTCTTGGGACCCTGTGTGTCGTGTCCGAGGGTGCCTTCACAACCCTTGGACACCGCTCAGGTTCGGTGTGTGACATGTGGCCGCGGACCCTTGTGTTGGCGCTAGCATCGGGGTGTGACCGACACCACCTCGAATTCACTGAAGATCCTCGTCTACAGCGACGACGTCGACGTACGCAAGCAGGTGATCCTGGCTCTGGGGCGCCGTCCGCACCCCTCCCTGCCGGAGGTTGAGTATGTCGAGGTGGCGACCGAGCCGGCCGTGCGCGCGCAGCTCGACGCCGGTGGCCTGGCGCTGGCCGTGCTCGACGGCGAGGCCGCTCCGGCCGGCGGGCTGGGGATCGCCAAGGCGGTCAAGGACGAGGTGCAGGACGCTCCGCCGATCGTGGTCCTCATCGGTCGTCCTCAAGACGCATGGCTCGCCACCTGGTCGCGTGCGGAAGCGACCGTCGCGCACCCGCTCGACCCGTTCGAGCTGGCCCGGACGGTCGTGGGACTGCTGCGGCCGGTTAACGTTGGCGCATGACGTCCGCCCCCAACTCCTGGCCTGAGGTCCTCACCACGCTGGTCGCGGGACAGTCACTGTCCGCGCACCAGGCGGCGTGGGCGATGGGGGAGATCCTCGCCGGTGAAGCGACGAGCGCGCAGATCGCCGCCTTCGCGGTGGCGTTGCGTGCCAAGGGCGAGACCGTCGACGAGCTGGCCGGGGTCGCGGACGGGATGCTGGCCAAGGCCAACCCGATCTTCGTGCCCGGACGCGTGCTGGACATCGTCGGCACCGGTGGGGACAGGTCGTTCTCGGTCAACATCTCCACGATGTCGGCGATCGTCGCGGCCGGGGCCGGCGCGAAGATCGTCAAGCACGGCAACCGGTCCGCCTCCTCCAAGTCGGGGTCGGCGGACGTGCTCGAGGCGCTCGGGATCCGGCTCGACCTCGATGTCTCCCGGGTCGGCGAGGTGGCCGAGGAGGCCGGGATCACCTTCCTGTTCGCCGCCGCCTTCCACCCCGCGATGCGTCACGCCGCCGCTGCGCGGCGCGAGATCGGCATCGCCACCGTCTTCAACCTGCTCGGCCCGCTGACCAACCCGGCTCGCCCCGCGTCCTCCGCGATCGGGTGCGCCGACGCGGCCGCGGCTCCGGTCATGGCCGGTGTCTTCGCCCGCCGCGGCGCCGACGCCTGGGTCTTCCGCGGCGACGACGGTCTCGACGAGCTCACCACCACCACCACCTCCCACATCTGGATGGTCTCGCAGGGCGTCGTGACCGAGGCGACCGTCGAGCCGCTCGACCACGGCATCGCCCGGGCCACCGCGGAGGACCTGCGCGGCCAGGACGCCGCCTACAACGCCTCCGTCGTCCGTCGCCTGCTGGCCGGGGAGAAGGGCGCCGTACGCGACGCCGTGCTGCTCAACGCCGGTGCCGCCCTCGCGGTCCACGACGCCGGCTCGGGCAGCGTCGACGAGCGTCTCGCCGGCGGGATCGCCCGGGCCGCAGATGCCATCGACTCCGGGGCGGCGCAGAGTGTGCTCGACCGGTGGGTTGCTGCTACTTCGCGGTGAAGTAGAGGATCACGCGCGGACTCGGCTGCGCACGAGTTAGTCCAGGCCGATGGAGAAAGCCGCTTCCAGGTCGACCTGGGAGTAGGTGCGGAAGGCGATGTGGGTCTCGGTCTCCAGGACGCCGGGGACCTTGTTGACCTTGTCGGCGACGACGGTGGCCACGTCCTCGTGGGCGTGGACGCGCACCAGGGCGATCAGGTCGATCTGGCCGGTGACGGAGTAGACCTCGCTGACGCCGTCGATGGCGGCCACGGCCTCTGCCACCTCGGGGATCTGGGAGACCTCGGCATTGATGAAGACGATCGCTGTGATCACGCAGGTCACGTTAGCCGATCGGCCTAGAGCGCCGCTGCCCGCCGGCCCGCGCCGCCGATCGGGCAGGTCCACTCGCCCTCGATGTGGGCGAGGCGTACGCCGGGTGACTCCAGCCAGCGCAGCACCAGCTCGGTCTCCTCGGCGCTCGCCGCCGGCACCGGGCCGGGCGCGTCCAGCACGGTCTCGGCGCTGAGCTGGAGGTCGGCGACGTAGGCGTGCGCGTTGGCGTCGCGGGGGATCACGCCGGCGGCGGCGAGCCGCCCGTAGCGGACGACGTGGACCGCCCAGCGGCCGTCGTCCTCACGCCGGATCGCAGTGAGCTCGGGCAGCCGGGTCAGACCGCTGAGCCGCTGGGTGCGGGCGGCGGCGCGCAGGTAGGAGGTCAGCCGGTCCCGGTGGACGGCCGCTTCCTCGAACCGCTCCTGCTCGGCCAGGCCGGTGAGTCGCTCGGTGATCGTCTCGACCACCTCGTCGGGACGGTGGAGCAGTGACTCCCGGACCCGGGCCACCAACGCCGCGTACGTCTCGGCCGGGACGCTCTGGTCGCACGGGCTCAGGCAGCGGTGGAGCTCGGCGAGGACGCACGGGGTGCGGCGCGGGAGCAGGGGGAGCCGGTCGGCACACTGCCGGATCGGGAACGTGTCGTGCAGCGCCTGGAGCGCCTTCTCGGCGACCTTCTTGGACCCGAACGGACCGAGGTAGTCGGCGTCGTCGTCGAGCACCCGCTTGACCAGCGACAGCCTTGGCCATGGCTCCCGGGTGAGCTTGACGAAGTGCATCTTCTCCGGCCGCCGCGAGCGGCGGTTGTAGGGCGGCTTGTGCTCGCCGATCAGGCGCAGCTCGCGCACGCCCGCCTCCAGCGCCGTCGCGCACTCGATGCCCTGCACGGTCGTGGCCAGACCGACCATCTCGCCCATCCGGGAGCGGGTCTCGGAGGCAGTGAAGTAGGTGCGTACGCGGGTGCGCAGATCCTTCGACGTGCCGATGTAGAGCACCCGGTCCTGGCTGTCCTTGAACAGGTAGACCCCGGGCGCGTGCGGCAGGTCCTCGGCCAGATGGCGCTTCTTGCGCTGGGCGGTGGTGACCTTGGCCGAGAACGCGGCCAGGTCCTCGAGGGTCTGCACGCCGAGGTTGCCGAGGCGCTCCATCATGCCGTGGAGGACGTCGACGGTCGCTCGGGCGTCCTGGAGGGCGCGGTGGTTGGGGGTCGTCGGCGAGCCGAAGACCCGGGCCAGCGAGCCGAGCTTGTGGTTGGGAGCCTCGTCGCGGGTGACCACCCGGCGGGCGATCTTGACCGTGTCGAGCACCTCGAACCGCGGCCACGGCCGCTCCTGCTTCGCCGCGAAGTGCTTGAGGAAGCCGACGTCGAAGCCGGCGTTGTGGGCGACCAGCACGCAGCCCTCGGCGAACTCGAGGAATGCCGGCAGCACCGACTCGATCGTCGGCGAGGACGCGACCATGGAGTTGGTGATCCCGGTCAGGACGGCGATCGACGGCGGGATGCCGGTGTGGGGGTTCACCAGGGTCTGGAACTCACCCAGGACCTCGCCACCGCGCACCTTCACCGCGCCGATCTCGGTGATCATGCCCCCGTTGTCGGGACTCTTGCCGGTCGTCTCCAGGTCGACCACGCAGAAGGTGAGGTCGCGCAGCGGTCGGCCGAGCTCGTCGAAGCCCCGCTGCGCCTCCCAACGGCCCGCGGTCGCCTGGTGGCGGCGTGCCACGGCCCGGGCGCGCATCTCCCTCCGCGCCTCACGAACCGCCGCCGTACTCATGTTCGAACACACTAGCGGGTGCCGCCGACAGAGTTGGATGCGATTGCTTCGCAATTCGCGCAGCGCCTTCGCTTGACCCTCGTCTTCCTCCGCTGCGCTCAGTCGCTTCGCTCCCTCGCTCCGCTGCGTCCAGACGAGGGGCGCTTCGGCGCTGGGTTGGTGGCGACTGCTTCGCAACTCGCGCGGTGCGGCGCGGTCAGCCCAGGAGCGGCGAGAGTGAGGAGAGGGGGACGTTGCGGGCGCCGGCGCGGCGGACGTCCTTGATGATCTGGGCGTCGTCGGTGGCGACCAGGATGACGCGGCCGGCGGGCTCGGCGTCGACGAGGTCGCGGATGACGTCGTCGGCGATGACACCCTCGGGGGAGAAGAGGACCTTGACGCCGCGCGGAGGCACGGCGGTGGGGCGTACGGATGCGGAGTGGGCGTCGAAGACCACGGTCGTCTCGGCGCCGGTGCGGGCCGCGATCGGGGCGATCGCGCGCAGCAGCCGGAGGCGCTGGGCGTCGAGGGCTGAGTCGGGCCACAGGGCTTTGGAGACGTTGTAGCCGTCCACGATCAGCCGGACCCGCGGCATGGCGAGGAACTGCTCGAGGTGGGCGCTGCTGGTCACCCCGGCGCCGGCCGCGGCGTCTGCGGAGGCGAGCTCGGCCTCCACCCGCTCGCCGGGAGTGCCGGTGACCGGCGGCAGGGCGAGCTCGCGACGGAGCCCACCGGCCGCGTCGAGAAGGGTGTCGAGCAGGAAACGGGCCCGCAGCGAGGCGTCCTCGCGGTCGGTCTTCGAGGTGCGTCGCTCGGCGGCCGCCTCGCGCTCCAGCTTGTCGATCTGGCTGCGGAGCTGGCGCAGCTGCCGGTCGCGTGAGGCGAGCTCGTCCTCGGCGCGGGCGAGCGCCTCACGGGCCTCGGTGAGGGCCTCGTCCAGCCCGGTGCCGGCCTCGCGAGCGGCGGCCCGGGCCTCGCCGAGCTTGCGGCGCAGCGCGGTGTTGTCGGCCTTGAGCTCATCGAGGCGCGCCTTGCGGTCCGCGCGTACCTCCCGGAGCTCGTCCTCGGTCGCGGCCAGCTTGCCGCGCAGGCGGGCCACCTCGGCGTCGACCGCCGGGACCGACGCGGCTTCCAGCCTGTCCAGGGCCTCCTTGAGCGAGACCTCCCAGCCGTCGGGACGGACCAGCCAGGCGACGGCTGCCGCCTCGGCGGGATCATCGGGCAGGGCGACGTCCTCGCCACCCTCGGAGACGTACGCCGGGCGCAAGTGGCTCCCGACCTTCTCTCGCACCTCGTCGTCGCTCTCGAGCACCGAGGCGATCATCGCGCCGCCCGCTTTGGCCCGCCGAGCGGGCGCGAAGTCGGCGATCCGCCTGAGCGCGGGCGGGAGGCGCACGACGTCCGGAAGCACCCCGGCGGTGAGCGCGACGATGCGTCCCCGGACCGTGTCGGGGAGTGTCGCGTACGCGGAGACCTCCATATCCCAAGTGTAGAGACCCGCCCCGACGATCGCCGCCTCGAATACCGCGCTGCGATGGTGGTGACACGCCGCACGCAACCGTGCGAAAGCAAAAATGTCGGTGGTCGGTGAGACCGTCGCAGCATGACGACGAGAATCGACTGTGACACCTGCCTCGTGCGGGGACTGGCGTGCCACGACTGCGTGGTCACCGTGCTCCTCGGCCCGCCGCCGGAGCTGACCATCGAGGACGAGGAGCGCCGGGCGCTCGACGTGCTCGCCGATGGTGGACTGGTCCCGCCGCTGCGGATGGTGGAGGGGATGTAGCCGAACTTTTGGGCGTGGGTGGTTGGCAGGTGGGGGATGCCGTCGGCTAATGTGCGCAGGAACTTGGCGCTCGTGGAAGTGGGTCAACCGGCTCACGCGAGTGTCGCGCTTAGTCCAGGTCCGCTTCGGGGCGGGCCGGGAACCGGGGAACCACACCGGTCGCACACCGCAGGACGGAGTGCGATCACCTGGGGTGCATCCGCCGCGAGGACGATCCGGGAGACCGGAACGAGGAGCGGTGGTAGGGCAGGTCGTGCCTGAACCCGTCAGCTCACCCGGTAGGCGTTCAACGACTACACAAGGAGACCGTCCGCTCGTGACACGCGACCGGAAGCGACTCATTGCCGGTGCAGCCGGCATCGCCGCCATCGGTGTCGCCGGGATCATTCCCGTGGCGACCCCCGCCCAAGCCGACCCAGACATCGACGACGTTCGTAAGAAGGTCGACAAGCTCTACACCCAGGCTGAGGCGGCCAACGAGGACTACAGCAACGCCAAGCTGCGGCTGCAGGACCTCAAGGACCAGCTCAAGGACCTCAACGCCGACGAGAAGCGTCAGAGCAAGGAGCTGGACAAGATCCGCGCCGAGCTCCGTGACTCCGTGCTGCGGCAGTTCGAGGGCTCCGACGTCTCTGCCGTCGGTCAGGTGATCACCTCCGAGGACCCGCAAGAGTTCCTCGCCGGTCTGGCCACCGTCTCGTCCTACAACGCGCTCCAGGCCGACCTGCTGGCTCGTTACAACACCGAGGCCGAGGCCCTCCAGGTGCGCCGCGAGGCCACCGAGGACGCCAAGGAGCAGATGGCCAAGGTCAAGACGACCATGCAGCAGAAGAAGAACGAGATCGACGAGAAGTTCGAGGCGGCCCAGGCCGAGCTCGATGAGCTCGAGGCCGATGAGCTGGAGAAGATCCAGTCCACCGACACCAGCATCCCGGGCAACCTGCCGTCCCCCTCGGGCCGCGCCAAGGTGGCCGTCGACTACGCCCTGGCCCAGGTCGGCGACGCCTACGTCTACGGCGCCACCGGCACCGAGTCGTGGGACTGCTCCGGCCTCACCATGGGCGCCTGGGGCGAGGCCGGCGTCTCGCTGCCCCACTCCTCCTCGGCGCAGTACAGCAGCGGCCCCCAGGTCTCCCGCGACCAGCTCGCCCCCGGCGACCTGGTCTTCTACTACAGCCCGATCAGCCACGTCGGCATGTACATCGGCAACGGCCAGATCGTGCACGCCTCCAACCCGAGCACGGGTGTGAAGGTCTCGCCGATCGACGAGATGCCCTACACGGGCGCCGTTCGCCCGGGCTGAGTTGACCCAGGACCCCGAAGAGGCCGATCGTTCGCAGGTGCGAACGGTCGGCTCTCTTCTTTCCCGGATCCAGGCTCACCCCGCCCTGATCGGGGCGGCGCTGGTGCTGGTGATGCTCCTCGCCGGCTTCGTCGGCTGGCGGCTCACCGGCGGCGGCGAGTACGTCGCGCCCACCCCGACCACCGCGCCGGTCGTGCGCGCCGACACCGCGGGAGCCCGGGCCTCGCTGGATCAGCTGGTCACCGGCGTACGTGACGGGGCGAAGCCCGACGGCGACGACGCGTCCTCGGTCGCGGTGCGCAACGCGCACGCCATCGGCCTCGAGGACGTCACCGCGAGGTACCTCGCCGAGGCGGGCAACGTGGAGCAGGACGGCTCCTGGACGGCCGACGTCGAGATGTCCTGGCGCACTCCCGGCGACCCGGCGCTGACCGAGGAGCTGAGGGTCGGCTTCGACGCCGAGGGTGCGATCACCGGGTTCTCGGCGCCCCAGGGCACCCGGATGCCACTGTGGCTGAGCGGCCCGGTGCAGGTGCGCCGCAGCGGATCCAGCCTCGTGATCGCCCAGGCCTCCGCGGAGGTCGCCGACCGCTACGCCGAACTGGCCGCCACCGCGGTCACCCAGGTCCGCAAGGTGATCGCCTGGGACGACCCGCGCCTGGTCCTGGAGGTACCCGCCACCGGGCTCGACGCCGCGCTCGGCGCCCCGCAGGGCACCTACACCGCCGTCGCCGCGGTGACCGCGACCGTCGACGGTTCCACGAAGGCGGGGGCGCCTCTGCACGTGTGGGTCAACCCGGGCGTCATCGGCGACCTGGACGCACCGGGCGCGCAGGTCGTCATCACCCACGAGGCCACTCACGCCGCCACCGACGCCGCCACCAACACGCGCCGCCCGATGTGGCTGATCGAAGGGTTCGCCGACTACGTCGCGCTGCGCGACACCAAGCTCCCGCTCAGCAAGACGGCCGGCCAGATCCTCGCCCAGGTCCGCGAGAACGGCGCCCCTGACCACCTGCCGGGCAAGGCCGAGTTCAACACCCGCTCGGAGCACTTCGGGGCTGAGTACGAAGCCGCCTGGCTGGCCTGCGAGGTGCTCGCCGAGGCAGGCGGCGAGCAGGCCTTGGTCGACCTCTACGACGAAACCGGTCGCGGCATCCCGCTCGAGAAGTCCCTGCAGGCGAGCTTCGGCTTCGGGGTGGACGAGCTGACAGCCCGCTGGCGGACCCATCTGTCAGACTCTGCTCGATGACTGGGGCGAACGTGATCGGCAGGCAGCGCGATGTGCTGAGCTCGTCGAAGCGTACGTCCTGGGTGGTCCTCGTCCTCGGGGCGGTGACGTTCGTGGTGCTGGCATGGGTGCTGATCCCTTGGCACCCCTACCCGGGCGGCCCCCTGGAGCTGCCCGACGAGCGGGACGTGTTCACCCCTGAGCAGTTGGAGCGGATGTTGGCCTACTCCGGTGCCGCTCGCTGGATCAGCCGGGCCTCGCTCCTCGCGTCGCTGGTCGTCGCCTGCGTGCTCGGGTTCACCCCGCTCGGGCGGCGCCTGGTGGCGCGGCTGCGCGGACCGTGGCTGCTCCGGGTGCTGCTCGCGGTTGCCGTGGTGACGCTGCTCGGCTGGGTCGCGACGCTGCCGTTCGGCGTGGCGATCCACCGTCTGCAGGTTCGCTACGGGCTCTCCCGGCAGGCGTGGACGCCGTGGCTGACGGACTCGCTGCTCAACCAGGCCGTCGGCATCGTGACCACGTCCCTGGCGCTGCTCGCCCTCTTCGCCTGCATCCGCCTCGGCCGCCGTTGGTGGCCGGCCGTCGCCGCCGCCCTGGTCGCCGGCCTGGTGGTGCTCGGCTCGTTCGTCTACCCGGTGGTCGTCGAGCCGCTGTTCAACGACTTCGAGCCGCTGCCGCGGGGCCAGCTCCGCACCGAGGTGATGGCGATCGCCGAACGCGAGGGCGTCGACCTGGACGATGTGCTGGTGGTCGATGCCTCCCGGCGTACGACCTCCCTCAACGCGTACGTCACCGGCTTCGGCTCCACCCGCCGGGTCGTTCTCTACGACAACCTCGTCGACTCGCAGCGCACCGCCGCCGCGCGCGGGGCGGTCCTCTCCGTCGTCGCCCACGAGCTCGCCCACGCCAAGCACGACGACGTCCTGGTCGGCACCGTCATCGGCGCCGCCGGGGCGGTCGCGGGCGTCGGTCTGCTGGGTGTGCTGCTCTCCTACCGCCGCCAGGACCAGTACGCCACCCCCGAAGGCGTCCCGATGCTGTTGGCGATCTTCGCGCTGGCGAGCGTGCTCGCCATGCCGGTGGAGAACGGGCTCAGCCGGCAGGTCGAGGCCCGCGCCGATGTCGACGCGCTCCATGCCACCGGCGACCTGAAGTCGTTCGTGCGGCTGCAGCACGACCTCGGCGTACGCTCGCTCTCCGATCCGTCCCCCCAGGCCTGGTCGCAGTGGTGGTTCGGGTCTCACCCGACGACGCTGCAGCGCATCGCGATCGCGCATCGGGTTCTGGACTGACTGAAAAGAAGGCCGAGTCGGCGCATCCGACCCCTCTGGCT
>NZ_JBHVKN010000056.1:0-27027 GCF_042798075.1 Nocardioides sp. NPDC057772 | reverse complement strand
AGGTAGAGCAGCGCGAGCGCGGGTGCGGGCCCACCCAGGACGTACGTCTCGACCTCGTAGGTCGAGAACGTGGTGTAGCCGCCCAGGACGCCGACGCCGAGGAACGGGCGCAGGTAGCGGGTGCGGGACCACGGGCCCAGCACGAACGCCATCAGCACCCCCAGCAGCAGGCAGCCGGAGATGTTGGTGAGGAACGTCGCCCAGGGCCAGGCTGCATCGCTGTGGGGGAGAGCGGTCGCCAGGCCCCAGCGGGCGAGCGAGCCGAGCGCTCCGCCGGCGGCGATGGGGGCGAGCAGGTCGCCATGCTCACGCAGCACGCGCACAGCGTACGGGTTCTAGAACCCGGGGCTCGTCATCTGGGCCGCGCTCCACCGGGTGGGGCGGCCGCCGGCGGCCTGGGTGAGGTATTCGCCGAGGAACCAGCGCTGGAAGGCGACCTGCTCGGGAGAGCGGGCCAGGACGAGCAACCGCTCCTGGCGGCAGAACTCGTCGATGAGGTCGAGCATGTCGAGGAAGCGGCGCATCGTCTCGGCGGCGGACCTGGGCATGCGTACGTGCAGGTCAGCCGTCTCCCGGTGGCTGCCCGAGCCGTGCCCGATCACCCCGGAGAGCTGGCCGTGGCCGAGGCCGTCGAGGAGCTGGCGCTCCAGCGAGCCGAACAGGGCCGAGAGGCTGGCCGCGAGGGGGTAGTCGTTGGCGTGGGCGAGCGAGAGGAGGCGTACCTCTCGCCGCAGCTCGCGGAAGTGGTGCTGGAAGCCCCTGTAGAGGGCGAGAGGCACCCCGAGGATGCTGACCTGGACGGTCTCGGAGCCGAGGCGCTCAGGCTTGGGTGGTGCGCCGGCGGGACCGGTGATCACGCCTTCGACCCCGTCGCCCTCGCTGATCTCGGCCGCCGGGGTGAACCAGACGGTCTTGCCGGCGGCATCGATGTCGGCACCCCAGGCGTCGGAGACGCTGGCGACGATCGAGAGCCCGCGGCCCACGGTCAGCAGGACCTCGTCCTCGTCGTCGAGGGCGAGCGGGACCGGCAGCAGCGGCGGCTCGGTCGAGGCATCGCGGATCTCGACCCGGGGATGGTCGACGGTGCCGCGCATCCGGATCGTGACCGGCGCGGCGCCGTGGAAGAGCGCGTTGGAGACCAGCTCGGAGACGCCGAACTCAGCACAGTCGACGAGGTCGGCGCGGTCGATCTCCTCGCAGGCTGCCCGAACCCAGGCGCGGGCGTCCTGAACGGCACGAGAACCGGGTCGGAGCAGAAGAGCTGGCCGGCTCAACGGCATGGGCTCCTCCTCCGATCTCGTGGTCGGCATACACACGATCGCGTTGTGTGTCGTTCGTTGCAAGGATTTTCCGCACTTGAAGGTGTCTGATCCCGGCATGGACGACTAGGGCACAAGGTCCCGGTCGCCCTCACAGATTAAAGTCAGCGGGTTTCGACTCGGTAACGGACACGCGGCGGGAACGCATGCTCGTCTGTCGGCTGGCAACTGTGACGAAGTAGTCGTGCCCGGGAATGAACAGATCCGCCGCGATGGTTCAGAATATGGGTGGAACGTTCAAAAGGTCTCGTTTGAGGTAGGGGATTAGGCAATGTCAGCGGACCAGGCAAAGCACCGGGTCGTCATCATCGGTTCCGGCTTCGGGGGGCTCTTCTCCGCGAAGGCGTTCAAGGGCCGCGACGACGTCGAGGTGACCTTGATCGCGAAGACGACCCACCACCTTTTCCAGCCGCTGCTCTACCAGGTGGCGACCGGGATCCTGTCGCAGGGCGAGATCGCTCCGCCGACCCGGGACATCCTCCACCGGCAGAAGAACGCCCGAGTGCTGCTCGGCGAGGTCAGCGAGATCGACACCGAGGCGAAGACGGTCAAGGCGGGCATCCTCAACCAGGAGATCGACGTTCCCTACGACTCGCTGATCGTCGCCGCCGGTGCCGGCCAGTCCTACTTCGGCAACGACCACTTCGCCGAGTTCGCGCCGGGCATGAAGTCCATCGACGACGCGCTCGAGCTGCGCGGCCGCATCTTCGGCGCCTTCGAGATCGCCGAGCTGACCGCCTCCCGCGGTGAGCCGATCGGTGACCTGCTCACCTTCGTCGTCGTCGGCGCCGGTCCGACCGGTGTGGAGATGGCCGGCCAGATCGCCGAGCTGTCGCGTCGCGTGCTGAAGAAGGACTTCACCCACATCCAGTCCGAGAAGGCCCGGGTGGTCCTGGTCGACGCGGCGCCCCAGGTGCTGCCGCCGTTCGGCGAGAAGCTCGGCGCGAAGGCCGAGAAGGCCCTGGAGAAGGCCGGCGTCGAGGTCGTCCTCGGTGCGATGGTCACCCACGTCGACGAGTTCGGCATCGAGATGAAGTTCAAGGACGGCAGGACCGAGCGGATCGGGTCCATCGCGAAGATCTGGGCCGCGGGCGTCCAGGCCTCCCCGCTGGGCAAGACCCTCGCCGAGCAGACCGGCGCCGAGCTCGACCGTGCCGGCCGGATCGCGGTCAACCCCGACCTGACCCTGCCGGGCCACCCGGAGATCTTCGTGGTCGGCGACATGATCAGCCTCGACCACCTGCCTGGCGTCGCGCAGGTCGCGATCCAGGGCGGCAAGCACTCGGCGAAGACCATCAAGGCCCGCCTGAAGAACAAGCCCGAGCCCGGCAACTTCAAGTACTTCGACAAGGGCTCGATGGCCACCATCTCCCGCTTCAACGCGGTCCTGATGATGGGCAGCTTCAAGCTCTCCGGCATCCTCGCCTGGTTCGGCTGGCTGCTCGTCCACCTGGCCTACATGACCGGGTTCCGCAACCGGCTCACCGCGACCCTTCACTGGATGATGTCGTTCATCGGCAAGGACCGCTCCGAGCGCACCACCACGATGCAGCAGATCTTCGCCCGTGAGGCGCTCGAGCGCGTTCCCGGGGGCATGGCGGCTCTCATCGACGATCCTGCCGAGGTCGCCCTGCAGGTCGAGCGTCGCCGCAAGGAGCTCGAGGACCAGGCTGCCGAGGAGTCGCGCTTCGCCGACTCCCACACCTCGTAGGTTTCCACCGCTTTCTTGCCGGCCCGCCGCAGACCATCTTTGCGGCGGGCCGGGGTCATTTCCGGATCTTCCGATTCGTGCTTGCTATTGTTTGCGGACGCGGTGTCTCATTAATCTGATGGGACGCCGGCAATCGGAGGAGGAGACGTGACCGAGGTGACCAAACGGCTGGTCGAGACCACCGACGGGCTGGAGCTCGCGGTCTACGAGCGGGGGCCCGCCGACGCCGCCACCGTGGTGCTGGTGCACGGCTACCCCGACAACCACTCCGTGTGGGACGGCGTCGCGCAGGTGCTCGCCGAGCGTTTCCACGTGGTCGCCTATGACGTACGCGGCACGGGGGAGTCGGGGGTTCCCGACTCCACCGCCGGCTATCGCCTGGCGCAGCTCTCCGCGGACTTCAAGGCAGTCATCGACGCCGTCTCGCCCGACGCGCCGGTGCACGTCGCCGCCCACGACTGGGGGTCGATCCAGACCTGGGAGTCGGTGACCGACCCGGCGCTGCGCAGCCGGATCGCGACGTACGTCTCGATCTCCGGGCCTGACCTCGGGATGGCGACCACGTGGCTGCGCGAGCGGACCCATCTGGGCAGCTCGCTGCGCCAGCTGGCCCACTCCTGGTACGTCTTCGCGTTCCAGCTGCCGCTGCTGCCGGAGGCGATGGTGCGCTCGGGGCTGCTCGCCCGGTTCGTCGGCGGCGGGCCGCGACCGACCAAGGACCAGGTCAACGGCGTCGAGCTCTACCGCGCCAACTTCCTCGGCAAGCTGCTGCGTCCGGAGCCGCGGCGGACCGACGTGCCGGTGCTGGTGATCGCCCCGCGCGGCGACGACTACGTGACGGTGCCGCTGCAGACCGAGGCACCCCGGAAGTACGCGTCGTCGCTGGTCACACAGGTCATCGAAGGCGGACACTGGGTAGTGGCCACGGATCCTGAGCTGATCGCGGGCGAGATCGTGGCCTTCATCGAGAAGGGGCGTGCGGGATGAGCAAGGAGACGAAGGAAGCCAAGCGCGGGCATGAGCCGACCAAGGTCGCCCTCCACCCGCGGAACGTGAAGTTCGACTGGAGCCGGCTGCCGCTGGTGTGGATCCCCGGCGAGGTCTTCGCGTCGCACTACATCAACGTGCTGCACCTGCTGCTGCCCGAGGGGGAGCGGTGGTTCGTCAAGGTGTTCTCCGAGATCCTGCCGCTGATCGAGGACGACCAGCTGCGCGAGGACGTGATCGGCTTCATCGGTCAGGAGGGCGTCCACGCCGCTGCCCACCAGGAGGTGCAGGACTACTTCACCGACAACGGCCTCGACGTACGTCCGTTCACGGCCGAGATCGAGGCGCTGTTCCGCAAGATCCTGGGCGACCGTGACCTGACCGGCCGGGCCAAGGAGGAGTGGCTGATCGAGCGGGCCGCGATCATCGCCGGCTTGGAGCACCTCACCGCGGTCCTCGGCAACTGGGTGCTCAACTCGCCCGCCCTCGACGAGATCGGTGCCGACGAGACGATGCTCGACCTGCTGCGCTGGCACGGCGCCGAGGAGGTGGAGCACCGCAACGTGGCCTACGACGTCTTCCAGCATGTCGACGGCCGCTACCTCCGCCGCGCCCGTTCGTACCTGCTCGGTGGCACCGCCCTGCTCGTGCTGTGGTGGCGCGGCGCTCGCTACCTGATGAACAACGACCCGACCGAGCCGGATCCCGGCAAGCGGCCGAAGGCGGGTCTGCTCAAGCTGATCGACGCCGAGCGACGCGGCCTGGCGCCCGGGATCGTACGCATCGGGTGGGCGACCTGGAAGTTCTTCCTGCCCAGCTACGACCCGTCCAAGGAGGGCTCGACCGCCCAGGCGGTGAGCTACCTGGCCAAGTCGCCCGCGGCGCTGCGCGCCGACGCGCTCGCGGAGCAGCACGCGACGGAGGCAGGAGCGTGAGCAAGCCGGCGCACTACAGCGTCCCGGACATCCCCGACTCGAAGCTCTACCGGGCTTTCGAGGCGATCGTCGGCGGCTACTGGACCAAGGCCGCCTACCGCTCCTGGCGGCACCGCAAGCCGCTCGGCCGTATCGACCGTGACCTGCACGTGCGCGTCAGCCGGATCGACGAGGAGGGCCCCGACGTCCGGGCGATCTGGTTCGAGCGCGACGACCCGCCGACAGGCTCAGGACAACGTGGCAGAGACCTGCCGGCCTGGGATCCGGGTGCCCACGTCGACGTGGTGCTGCCCAGCGGGCGGCTGCGGCAGTACTCGCTCAACTCCGACCCCGACGACCTCTCCGCCTATCGGATCAGCGTGCGGCGCATCGAGCCGACGGCGGGTGGAGGCGGTGGATCGGTCGAGGCGCACTTCCTCTCCGTGGGCGACCGGCTCGTCCTGAAGGGACCGCGCAATGCGTTCCCGTTCGTCGACTCACCCGCGGGTTATCTCTTCGTCGCCGGCGGCATCGGGATCACCCCGATCCTGCCGATGCTGCGCGACGTGGCGCGGCGGGGCGTGCCGTACGAGTTCGTCTACACCGGACGCTCGCGCGAGACGATGCCGTTCCTGGCGGAGATCCGGGAGATCGTCGGCGACCACGAGATCCAGCTGTGGCCCGACGACGAGATGGGGGTGCCCGATGCGGCCAAGATCATCTCGATGGCGCCCGAGGGCGCCGCGCTCTACTGCTGCGGGCCGATGCCGATGATCGAGGCGATCCGTGCGCAGATCCCCGACCCGCTGATCGACACGCTGCACTACGAGCGGTTCTCGCCGCCTCCGGTGCTCGGCGGCAGCCCGTTCCGGGTGAGGCTGGCGGACTCCGAGGTCGAGGTCGAGGTGGGCGCCGAGGAGTCGGCGCTGACCGCGGTCCGCCGGGTGCGGCCGACCCAGGCGTACTCGTGCCAGCAGGGGTTCTGCGGCACCTGCCGGGTGCGGGTGCTGGAGGGCGAGGTGGAGCATCGCGACCACGCGCTCGCCGACTACGAGCGCGACGGCCACATGATCCTCTGCGTCTCGCGTGCGAAGGGCACCGTGGTGATCGACGGCTGAGGCCGGCGATAAGGGTTTGCTCGGCGGGGCGCAGCCTGATGTCCTGTGCCGCATGACTGCCCTCGCCGTTCCGACCATCGACCTCTACGACTCCTGGGCGGCGTGCGTCGCCGAGTTCGGCGGGGCCCACGTGGACGGCGCCGGCATCCCCGACGAGGAGGCCGCCGACGTCAGCCTGGAGGCGTGCGAGCGGCTGGTCGCGAAGGCCGCGCGGGAGCGGGACGTCACGCTCCCGCCGCCCGCCGGGCGGGTGCACGCCTCGTCCTTCTGGATCACCGAGGGCTCCGAGGTCGTGGGGTTCATCCAGCTGCGACACGCGCTCAACGAGTTCCTCGAGAACGTCGGTGGTCACGTCGGCTACTCGGTGCGTTCCTCGGCCCGCCGTCGGGGCCATGCGGCACGGGCCCTCGGGCTGGTCCTCGACGAGGCGCGCAGGCTCGGCCTGGATCGGGTCATGCTCACCTGCGACGACGACAACGAGGCCTCCGCACGGACCATCGAGTCCCAGGGCGGCGAGCTCCAGGACGTCATCGACGCGGCTGCGTACGGCTACGGGCTCACCCGGCGCTACTGGATCAAGCTGTGAGCGAGCGTCAGCGAGCGACCATCGGGTACATCGCGCGGCCGGCTTCGTATCCTGGTGCTTGCGCTACGGAGGTGGCCGCGTGAGCCAGGACGGTGTCGCCACCGAGGTCGAGCTCGAGTGGGCGCTGGCCGGTGACTCCGCTGCGCCCACCGAGCTGGTCGAGGAGGTGCTGACGGCGCTGCGCGCCACCGGACGTACGCCGGAGGCCGGTGTCGACGTCCTGCGCGCCGCTGCCTTCCGGCTCGTCTCCGAGGACAGGCTGGACGAGGTAGGAAGGGCCTGGCTGGAGCTCCTCGACGCCGTCCGGGCGCACCCGGACGCCCGGTTGGCCGACCTGCCGCCGGCACGCACCGACTGACCTCAGCTGGAGGAACGGGCCGTCATCACGCCGAACCCGGCGATGTACTCCCGGATCGGGCGGTAGTACTCGTAGTCCACGCGGTAGGGACCGGCGGCACCGAGGGCGGCGAAGGCGGCGACCCAGGTGCGGACCTCATGGGCGGAGTTGCCGGCCTCCTCGGCCATCTGGGCGGGCCTCATCGCGTCGATGGGGGAGAGGTCGCCGGAGGCGAAGACCTCCATGAGTGCGCGGTCCCACTCGGGGGCCAGGTCCTGGATCGTGGCGGTGCCTGCGGCGAAGTCACGGCCGGCCTGGATGACGCGCTCCTGGCGGGCGTCGCGAGCGGCTGCCGTCGGGTGGCGGCCGTCGAGGAGCAGCGCACGCTGCTCCTCGGTGGCGGTGGCCCACTGCGGCACCGGCGGGTCGTGGGAGAGACCGCCGGAGCCGATCACCAGGACCCGCTCGTCGGGCAGCGTCGCGAGGAAGGAGCCGATCGCCTCGCCGAGCCTGCGCACCCGGGCCATCCGGGTGAAGGGCTGGGCGACGCCGTTGACGAAGACGGGGATCGTCGGCACGGCGTCGATGCCGCCGAAGAGGATCTCGAGCGGTTGGACGGCGCCGTGGTCGATCTCCATCTTGCGGGAGATGGCGACGTCCAGGTCGCGCTCGGCCACCCACTCGGCAAGCTTCTCGGCGGTGTCGGTGGGCACGTCGAGCGGACCCGCGGTGGTGCCGTAGTCGCCGACGCCCTCCGCCTGGTAGCCGATGCAGAACGGGGGCATCAGGTCGTGGAAGAAGCCGTTGTAGTGGTCCGGCGCGAAGGAGACGACCAGGCTCGGGTCGAACTCCGCCACGAAGCTCCGCGCCGACGCGAAGGCGGCGTCGACCTCGGCCTTCACCTCGGGCGCGGGATCGTTGTACCCCAGCAACGGGGAGTGGGACATGGTGACGAGAGCGAGGCTCATGCGTCGGCTCCTTCGGTGGTGACGTACGAAGCGGCCCGGAGGGTCGCGTTGAAGGCGACCGAGGCCTGCTGACTGAGCGATGCGGCGGCGACGAAGCGGTCCGGACGCAGCACGACGAAGCCGCAGGCCCGGACGTCGAACCAGTCCTTGAGGGCGCCGGTCGTGTCGCCGACGATCGTCGTGGATGAGCCGGCGAAGCGCTTCTCGGCCCAGCCGCGCTGGGTCTCGGGGAAGAACGCCACCAGCTTGATGCCGAGCCGCTCGACGGTGGCCAGATCCTGCTCGGAGAGCAGCCGCGCGGGGTCGTTGCCCCAGGCGGCGAGTGTCCACCAGTCGCCGGTGACCTTGTCCAGCAGCACGTCGTCGGCGTCGGCGGTGGCGACCCGCGGCTGGATGAACTGCAGACCGACCGGCGAGATCGCGCCGGCCGAGTCGACGAACGGGGCCAGCACGGACCCCTTGAGCGAGACGTCGGAGCGGCCGGGCTCGAGGGTCGCCTGGTCGACGACCACGCCCGCCGCGTATCGCGGCATCGGCTTGAACCGGAGCTCGGAGAAGTAGGCCTTCATGGCGGGCCGGAGGTTGAGCAGGCTCGCCGCGCGGTCTCGCAGCCACCCCTTGACCGGACCGCACTTCATGATCGCGCCGGCCGCCATGTTGACGTCGATCATGTCGGAGGCGTGCCGGTGACGCTCGTCGGTGTAGGTGTCGAGCAGGTCGTCGTTCGCCTCCCCGCGCAGGATCGCGGTGAGTTTCCAGGCGAGGTTGGTGGCGTCGCGGATCCCGGAGTTCCAGCCCTGACCCAGCCACACCGGCATCAGGTGGGCGGCATCGCCGGCGAGCATGACCCGGCCCTTGCGGAACGAGGTCGCGATCCGGCCGTGATGGGTGAAGACGCGCTGGTTGATGATCTCGAGGGCGTCCGGATCGGGCACGTGCCGGCCGAGCAGCGTACGACGGAAGGCGGCGGTCTCGACCAGCTCGGTCGGCTCGTCGTCGAAGAGCATGAACTCCCAGCGACGGATGCCGAGCGGGAGTCCGATGGAGACGTAGGGGCGGCGCGGGTCGGCACCCAGATAGACCGACGGTGTCCCGATGGGGTCGTCGTCGACATCCACCACGAGCCAGCGCGTCGAGGGCGACTTCCCCTCGAACTCGATCCCGTGCCTCTCGCCCAGCCAGGAGCGGGTGAAGCTCCGGCCGCCCTCGGCGCCCACGACGTACGCGGCGGTGAGCTCGACCTGGTCGCCGGACGCGGTCCGCGCGGTGACTCGGACGTGATCGGCCTCCTCGACCAGGTCGACGACCTCGTGGCCGAAGCGCAGCTCCGTCCCGGAGAAGCGGTCCAGGCCGGTGGCGAGCTCCTTGTCGACCAGCGGCTGGATGAAGCCGTGCTTGCGGACGTACCCGAACTCCTGGGTCCGGGGGTCGTTCATGGCGAGCACCTGGCCCCTGCCGTTGACGAACCGGACCACGTGGTGGGGGACGGTGTAGGGCTCGATCTGCTCCCACAGTCCGGCGGTGGCGAGCGAGCGGATGGACTCGTCGTCGAGACCGACCCCGCGGGGGTAGTCGATGAGCTCCGAGCGAGCCTCGAGGACGGTCGCGGACGTGCCGCGCACGCCGAGCAGGTTGGCGAGGGTCAGGCCGACGGGGCCGCCGCCGATGATGAGGACCTCGGTGTCCAGTGTCGTCATCGCCGTCGCCTCAGTTGTCGCTCGGGCCGGGCCGGTTGCTTCCAGCGCTGGCGCGCAGGAAGTCGACGACGAGGCGGTTGAACTCGTCGGCGTGCTCGATCATCGCCCAGTGGCCGCAGCGGTTGAGGAGCACGAGCCGGGAGTCGGCGATGTGGGTGGTGAGCCACAGCGAGGTCTCGAAGTGCAGCACCCGGTCGTCGCGACCGTGGATGATCAGCGCGGGGACGTCGATCGAGGGGATCAGCGACCGGTCGACCGGGAACGGGATCGGGGCGCCGTCGGCAAGCCCTTCGACGTAGTTCCTCAGATGGTCGGGGCGCGCCGACGCCGCATCCGACCGTGCCCGGATGAGCTCCGGCGTGGCGAAGCGGGCCTTGTCGAAGGTCATGATCTCGACGAGGGCCCTCATGTTCTCCGGGCTCGGGTCACGGTAGGCCTTCACCAGCACCTTCAGCCCCTCAGAAGGGCCGTCGGCCGGCCCGAAGAGCGATCGCGGGAAGCTCTTGCCGAGCGAGGCGCCCATGGTGACCAGGTGGCTGATCCGATCCGGGTGCAGGGTCGCGAACCGGACGGCGGTGTGCGCGCCCATCGAGTTGCCGACCAGCGCCGCCTTCTCGAAGCCGAGAGTGTCGAGGAGCTCCAGCAGGTCGACGTCGTGGTCCATGTCCTTGGTGGCGACGGCCGAGGAGTCGCCCCAGCCGGGCATGTCCGGGGCGACTACGTGGAAGCCCGCGGCGGCGATGTGCTCGATGTTGCCGGAGAAGTTCGACCAGCCGGTCGCGCCGGGGCCGGAGCCGTGCAGCAGCACCACCGGGGTGGCCGTGGCCTCTCCGACCTCGTAGTAGCGGATCTGCCTGCCCGAGGGCAGCGTGAGGTCGCGGGCCGCGGCGTCCTGGGTGAGCGTCATGACATCTCCTTGCGCGTTATTTGCACACCAACAAGCGATAATTACACATGTGATGCCAGACATAGTCTCCGGACGCAGGTGGCATGTCAAGCCGCTGAATCCCTGCGCCCGGAGGGGTGCTGGGTCAGGCGAGCTTCTCGGAGACCTGCTCGGCCGCGCGGAGGAGCAGTGGGGTGGCCTCTTCGGCGACCTCGGCGCGGTGGGTGATCAGGTTGAGGCAGGCCGGAGGCATCCCGGGGACTGGGGGCAGCGGCACGGCCACTCCGTACGCCCCGGGCTCGACCTCGCCCATCGTCGCCGCGTAGCCGCGCTCGCGGGCCTCGGTGACCCGAGATGCCTCGCCGGGGCGGTGCGGCATCGCGGCGAGCAGGGCGATCCCGCCTGCGGCCCGGTCGATCGGATGCCGGCTGCCGGTGCGGAAGGCGAGGTGGTAGCTGGACTGCGACGGTGAGACGACGGCCATCGCGACCGCCTCCTCGCCTTCGGCGACCAACAGGCTGATCGTCGCCCCGACCTTCTCGGCGAGCTCGCGCATGACCGGCTCGGCGGAGCCGATGAGGGTCGTGTGGATGTTGGAGGCCAGGGCCGCCAAGCCGGTCGCCGCCCGGAAGCGGTTGTCGCTGCCGCGTACGACCAGCTTGAAGTCGGCGAGTGTGGCCAGCAGGCGTGTGGCGATCGAGCGGTGGACCTCGAGGGCGTCGGCGACCTCCTGGGTCGTCATCCCGTCGTTCGCTCGGGCGACGAGCTCGAGGGCGCGCAGGCCGCGGGCCAGGGTCTGGGAGCCGGGGGCAGGTCGCGCTTCGCTCATGGTTGCTCAGCGTAGTCGCCGGGTGGCGGTGGCCACCTCTTGACACAACCCTGTGGCGGCGGTCACTGTTCCTCTATATCTGCACGCAGATGATCGATATTTGCACGACCAAGGAGATCGTATGCACCTGACCGAGGCCATCCGGCACAACCCGATGAGCCGCTTCCAGTGGCTCGTCGTCGCGATCTGCATCGTGCTGACGATGATCGACGGCTACGAGATCCTGATCACCTCGTTCACCCTGCCGGCGCTCACCGCCGAATGGGACCTGTCGCCGGCCCAGCAGGGCCTGGTCGCGTCGTTCGGCACGCTGGGCATGGGGATCGGCGCGGTCTTCCTCAGTCCGCTCGCGGACCGGATCGGGCGTCGCCGGCACATCATCGGCGCTCTCGGGCTGCTGACCGTGTCGATGATCCTGGCCGGCCTGGCTCCCTCCTACGAACTGTTCCTCGGGTTCCGCTTCTTCGGGGGACTCGTCCTCGGAGGGATCGTGGCGAGCATCAACGTGCTCGTGGCGGAGTACTCCAACGCGGAACGGCGCGGTGTCGTCATGGGCGTCTACGGCATCGGTCTACCGCTGGGCGCCGCCATCGGCGGGTTCCTCTCGGTGGCGCTCATCGCGAACTTCACCTGGCGCGGGCCTTACTTCTTCGCCGCGCTCGTCACCGCCGTCGTCATGGTCGTGGCCATCGCGATCCTGCCGGAGTCGGTCTCCTACCTGGTGGCCAAGCGGCCCGCGAACGCCTTGGCGACCTACAACGAGATCGCAGGCAAGATCGGCGTCCCGGCCGCGACCGAACTGCCGCCGGCGCCGGAGAAGGCCGTCTCCGAGACCTTCGTCGGTGGCGTGTTCAGTGGCGTGCTCAGTGGCGTGATGCTGCCTCGTACGCTGCTGCTGTGGCTCGCCTACGGCACCCTGATCGCGTCGTTCTACTTCGCGAACAGCCTCACCGCGAAGCTGGTCGCCGAGGCGACCGGTGACCCGGACTTCGGCATCAACGCCCAGGCGATGGTCGCTGCTGGTGGTGTCATCGGCGCGCTGGTGTTCTCGATGCTCTCGCGCTGGATCCATCCCCGCCTGGTCACCGGCGTGGTGATGCTCTTCGGGTTCGGTGTCTTCGTCGCCTTCGCGGCGTTCTTCACCGACCGCACGATGGTGATGGCGCTCGCGGTGCTCGTCGGGCTCGCCGTCAACGGTGGGGTGGCCGCCTACTACGCGATCAGCCCCTCGATCTACCCGCTGGCGATCCGTGCCGCTGCGGTCGGCCTGATGATGGGCCTGGGACGGGTGGTCGCCTTCTTCGCGCCCAACGTCGCCACCTTCCTGCAGGGTCTCGGCTACGGGCCGGACGACCTCTACCGGATCTACGGGCTGGTGCTGGTCGTCTCAGCCGTCGCCGTCACCGGCCTCCACCTCGTCTACCGCGGGCAGAAGGACGCGATGGACGACGAAGCCGATGAGGCGGCGACCCTGGCGCAGGCCCGCGCCTGATCCCGCCCGACTCAGCTCGACTCAGCTCGACTCAGCTCGAGAGTGATCGGCGGCGGCTCACCAGGCTGGACAGGCCCTGGGCCGCCGCCCTGACGAGCGTCACGTGGGCCTCGGGCCGGAAGCGGCCCACGGGGCCGGTGATGCTGATCGCGGCCAGTGCCTTGTCGCCGCCCTCGGCGAGGACGGGTGCTGCGATGCACTGCAGCCCGACAGCAGACTCCTCGCGCTCGAAGGCGACGCCGTTCTCGAGCGCGGCGGTGAGCTGCCGCTCCAGCAGGCCGGGGGCGACGATGGTGTGCGGCGTACGCCGCTCGAGCGGGCTGCTGAGGACCTCCTGCTGCACCTCCGGGTCGGAGAAGGCGAGCAGGATCTTGCCGATGGCGGTGCAGTGGACGGGCATCCGCCCGCCCGGACGCGAGGGTGACTTGGCCTGGCGGTGGCCGCCGATCTTGGCGACGTAGACGACGTCGTGGCCTTCGCGTACGCCCAGATGGACGGTCTCGTGGGTGCGCTCGTAGAGGTCCTGGAGGAACGGCATCGCCAGCTCGAGCAGCGAGCGCTCGACCGAGGCGCGCATGCCGAGCTCGAAGAGACCGCCGGAGAGGCGGTAGCCGAGGTTGGTGCGGTCCAGCAGCCGGTTGGTCACCAGGTCGCCGGCGACCCGGTGGACGGTCGCCTTCGGGAGTCCGGTGCGGCGGACGAGCTCGGCCAGCGAGAGCACCTGGTCGTCGACGGTGAACGCACGCAGGATGGTCACCGCCTTGCCGAGCACGGTGTCGAGGTCGGCGGGCTCGTGAGGCATGGGATCACCGTACCGGTCAGCGGGACGCGAGGTCCGCTGCTTCGGCCCGTCTACTGAGACCGTGGAGCCATGAACGAAGTGACCTCCCCGCCAGATCTTTCCGGCGGTGCCACCGGCGACGCCGCCATCGCGGCCGCCGCCGAGCGGCTGGCGACCGCCGCTGCCACGGGCACCCCCGTGCCGCCGATGCGGGACCTGCTCGAACCGACCGATCTGGTGGCTGCGTACGCGATCCAGGAGCGGCTCACGGCCGCCCGGGTGGCCGGTGGCGCCACGATCGTGGGCCGCAAGATCGGGCTCACCTCCAAGGCGGTCCAGGAGCAGATCGGCGTCGACACCCCCGACTTCGGCGTGCTGTTCGACGACATGGCGTACGCCGACGGTGACGTGCTTCCCGCCGACGCGATCCTGCAGCCGCGGGCCGAGGCCGAGATCGCCTTCGTGCTCGCGTCCGACCTGGCCGACGGCGACCTCTCCTACGACCAGGTGCGCGAGGCCATCGACTACGCGGTCGCGGCGATCGAGATCTGCGGCAGCCGGATCGCCGACTGGAAGATCGCCTTCGGCGACACCGTCGCGGACAACGCCTCCGCGGGGGCCTACGTCCTCGGCGCCGATCGGAAGACGCTGGACGAGTTCGAGCCCCGTGAGGTCACCATGTCGATGTCGGTCGACGACGAGGAGGTCTCGACCGGCACCGGCGAGGCCTGTCTGGGCGACCCGGTCAACGCGGTCCAGTGGCTGGCCCGCTACGCCCGTGACTTCGGTGAGCCGCTGCGTGCCGGCCAGCTGATCCTCTCCGGCGCGCTCGGCCCGATGCGGCCGATCGCCGCCGGCAACACCGTTCGTTCCACCGTGTCGGGCCTCGGCTCGGTGGCCTTCAGCGTAGGGAAGTGACGTCCATGCCAGAACAGAGCACAGCCAAGGTGAAGGTGGCGATCATCGGGTCCGGCAACATCGGCACCGATCTGATGATCAAGGTGATGCGTACGTCCCAGCACCTGGAGATGGGCGCGATGGTCGGCATCGATCCGGACTCCGACGGTCTGGCTCGCGCGGCCAAGTTCGGGTTCGCGACGACGTCGGACGGCGTGGAGGGGCTGATCGGCCTGCCGGACTTCGACGACATCGAGATCGTCTTCGACGCGACCTCGGCCAAGGCGCACGTCGCCAATGCGGCCGCCCTGGAGCCCTACGGCAAGCGGCTGATCGACCTGACCCCGGCGGCGATCGGTCCCTACGTCGTCCCGGCCGTCAACATCGACGAGCACATCGACGCTCCCAACGTGAACATGGTGACCTGCGGTGGGCAGGCGACGATCCCGATCGTCGCCGCGATCGCTCGAGTGGTGCCGGTCGCCTACGGCGAGATCGTCGCATCCATCTCCTCGAAGTCCGCCGGCCCCGGCACACGAGCCAACATCGACGAGTTCACCGAGACCACCTCGGGTGCCATCGTCACCGTCGGTGGCGCCAGGCGTGGCAAGGCGATCATCATCCTCAACCCGGCCGAGCCGCCGCTGATCATGCGCGACACGGTGTTCGCGCTGGTGGACGGGGGCTCTCGGACGCTCGAGGAGCTGACCGCGGAGATCACCGAGTCGGTCGAGAAGATGGTCGGCGACGTCGCCGCGTACGTCCCCGGCTACCGTCTCAAGCAGAAGGTCCAGGTCCACCCGATCCCTTCGGACCAGCCGGTGGAGACCCTGCTCGCCTCGCCCGACGAGGCCCGGCCGACCCATCAGGTGTCGGTGTTCCTCGAGGTCGAGGGCGCCGCTCACTACCTTCCTGCGTACGCGGGGAACCTCGACATCATGACCTCGGCCGCGCTGCAGATGGCCGAACGGATCGCCGCGGCGAAGGAGAACTGACGATGAGCACGCCCATCTACGTCCAGGAAGTCTCGCTGCGCGACGGCATGCACGCCGTTCGCCACCGGATCACGCCCGAGGACGTCAAGCGGATCGTGATCGCCGCCGACGAGGCCGGCGTCGACGCCATCGAGGTCGCCCACGGCGACGGCCTGACCGGCGGTTCGGTCAACTACGGCCCCGGCTCCAACTCCGACTGGGAGTGGATCGAGGCGGCGGCCTCGGTCATCAAGAACGCCCGGCTGACGACGCTGCTGCTCCCCGGTGTCGGCACGATCCACGACCTGAAGCGGGCCTACGACCTCGGGGTCCGGTCGGTGCGGGTCGCGACCCACTGCACCGAGGCCGACGTGTCGGCGCAGCACATCGCCGCCGCTCGCGAGATGGGGATGGACGTCTCCGGCTTCCTGATGCTCTCGCACATGGCCCCGCCCGAGCAGCTCGCCGAGCAGGCCAAGCTGATGGAGTCCTACGGCGCCCACTGCGTCTACATCACCGACTCCGGCGGCCGGCTGACGATGAACGACGTCCGTGACCGCGCCCGGGCCTACCGTGACGTACTGAACGACGAGACCGAGATCGGCATCCACGCCCACGAGAACCTGTCGCTGTCGGTGGCCAACTCGGTCGTCGCGGTCGAGAACGGCGTCTACCGCGTCGATGCCTCCCTCGCCGGGCACGGCGCCGGCGCCGGCAACTGCCCGATCGAGGCGTTCATCGCCGTCGCGAACCTGTCCGACTTCAAGCACAACTGCGACCTGTTCAAGCTCCAGGACGCCGCCGACGACATCGTCCGCCCGCTCCAGGACCGCCCCGTCCGCGTCGATCGCGAGACGTTGACGATGGGGTACGCCGGTGTCTACTCGTCCTTCCTCCGCCACGCCGAGAACGCCTCCGCCCGCTACGGAGTCGACACCCGCGACATCCTCATGGAGTGCGGCCGCCGCGGCCTGGTGGGCGGCCAGGAAGACATGATCGTCGACATCTGCCTCACCAAGCTCGCTGAGCGCGAGACAGCCGACGTCTGATCGGCCGCTAGCTCGAAGATCGCAGCCACCAGGTGGCTGCGATCTTCGACCTTGTTGCTCACCCGCCTCGACGAACGCTGACGCGGCGGAGGATCTCATCGACGACCTCGGTGAGCGGCGGGGTGGCGTCGATGAGCTGGCCGGGCGGCACCTGCTCCTTGGTCTCGTGCATCCGGATGCAGATCTCGCGCTCCTCGGGCCGGCCGCCCCAGTCGGTCGGGTCGACGCGTACGCGCTCGTCGATCCGCCGCAGCATCGTGTCGCGGTCGACGTCGAGGATGAACACCGCGTCGAAGAGATCGATGAACTTCGCGTGGTTGCGACTGCCGCCGCAGAAGAAGGTCACCGGCACGGTGTGGTCGGCGACCAGCGTGCGCACCCGGGCGACGTCCCAGATGTGGTGCCCGGGCGCACTGTCCTCGACCGGTTCGCCAGTCTCCGGATCGCCCCGGTAGGCGAGCGTCCGGTCGCCGTGGATCGCCTGGAATCCGCGGCGGTTCAGCTCGTCACAGACCGCCGTCTTCCCTGCACCTGAGACGCCTTCGATCAGATAGTTCCGGACACCCATGTCTGTGATGGTGCGGCAGTCGGCGGTGACGAAGCGAACGGTTTTGGGTGACGTCGGCGGCGTGATTCAGCGTGACTACGGAAAGGGAGTCATCGCTTGCGACTACGAAATAGTAGTCAACGGCAATGAATACGATATCGTAGTAGTGGAGGTGGGTTTATGGCGTACTCAGGGAAGGTCACCAGTCCGGAGTCGCTGGGGCGGATCCTGCAGCAGGCGCGGCTGCTCAACGGGTGGAGCCAGCGGGAGCTCGCAGCGAGGATCGGGACGACGCAGCGTTACATCTGGGAGATCGAGGCGGGTAAGCCGTCGATCTTCGTCGAGCGGCTCTTCGCGCTGATGCGGGAGACCGGGACCGAGCTGACCGCGACCGTCAATCCCCGGAACGACGATGAGTGACCTCGTCGTCGAGCTCTACGGTGATCCGATCGGGCGGCTGGTCGGGTCGGGGGCGACGTACGACTTCGTCGCCTCTGCGGAGGCGGTGGAGACGTACGGTCTGGACAGTACGGTCCTCTCGCTGGCTGTTCCGCTGGCCCCGGTCGCACCACGCGGGCGCAAGCCGCGGCGGCAGAACTTCTTCGCGGAGATGCTCCCCGAAGGACGCATGCTGTCGCGACTCGCGGCGATGGCTGATGTCAGCGAGCGTGATGTGATCGGTCTGCTGCGGGTCTATGGGCGAGACGTCGCAGGGGCGTTGCAGATCTGGGACCCCGATGTCGCAGGCGAGCCGCGGACGCCGAAGCTCGAACAGGTCGGCGAGCAAGATGTGGCGGATCTGCTCGCGGAGGTCGGCTCGTTCCCGCTCGCCAACAAACCGGTCGGTGGCAAGACGTCGCTCGCCGGGGTCCAGGACAAGATCGTCCTGGCACGCAACGACAACGGCTGGCATCGGGCGCTCGACGGATATCCGTCCACCCACATCCTCAAGCCGGTCACCCCGGACTTCCCGTCGATGATCTATGACGAGGAGTACGGCGCCCGGATCGCGCAGGCTCTGGGGCTGACGACGTACGAGACGTTCATCGAGGAGTTCGCCGGGACGCCGGCGCTGGTGATCGAGCGGTACGACCGCGGCCACGAGGTCGACGGCGTCCCGAGTCGAATGCATCAGGAGGACTTCAACCAGGTGCTGGGTGCACGCGGCGACCAGAAGTATCAGAAGTACGGCGGCAAGGTCTCCCTGAAACGGATCGCCGGCGAGTTCAGCTCGCTCGGAGACTCCGCCTCGCTGCGGAAGCTGGCCACCATGACGGTGCTGGCGGCCGCTGTCGGCAACCTCGACTTGCACGCCAAGAACATCTCGTTGCTGCACCACCCGGACGGCTCGGTCGAGATCGCCCCGGCGTACGACGTCGTTCCGCAGCGGCACCTGCCGAACGACGGAGAGCTGGCGCTCGCGGTCGACGGGGTCTACCACCATGCCGCTCTGACTCGGGCAGACCTCGTCGCGGAGATCGCCGCATGGCGGCTCCGCGATGCGGAGGGCCTGGTCGATGAGGTCCTGGCGAAGGTCGCCGAGATCGTCGAGAACGAGGTGCCTGCCGACGGCGCTCATCCGGCCCTGGTCGCGGACATCCGCACCTTCACCAGCAATCTGATGGCCGGGCGTTCCGTCGGGGCAGAGCTGAGCGGATCCCGCGGAGAGCAGTGACGGCGCGGAGCGCGCCTTGTGCGGCTGTGGAAGAGTCGTCCTGTGCGAACTAAATCTTCTCTCGACCTCCCGCTCGTGGGTCTGGCCGCGTTGTTCCTCGGATCCGGCACCCTGCACCTGGTGAGGCCGCAGGTCTTCGAGCCGATCGTGCCGCCACAGCTTCCGGAGCCGCGCAAGGTGGTCGAGGTCTCCGGGGTCGCGGAGATCGTCTGCGGGCTGGGGCTGCTGCACCCGAAGACCCGCCGGATCGCCGGGCTCGCGAGCGCCGCGCTGCTGGTGGGGGTGTTCCCGGCCAACGTGCAGATGAGCGTCGACGCCGGTAAGCGGGCCAATCGGAAGCGGACCGCCGCGTCGGCCGGATTCTTCGCCGGTACGCTGGCCCGGCTGCCGCTGCAGTGGCCGATGATCAAGGTGGCGCTGCGCGCCGGAAAGGGGACCGGCGCATGACGTACGTTCCGAACGCGTCCCGTTACGACACGATGCAGTACCGGCGGACCGGCCACAGCGGCCTGGACCTGCCGGCGGTCAGCCTCGGGCTGTGGCACAACTTCGGCGACGACCTGCCGTTCGAGCGGCAGCGGGCGATCCTGCGGACGGCCTTCGACGCGGGCATCACCCACTTCGACCTCGCCAACAACTACGGCCCGCCCTACGGTTCGGCGGAGGAGAACTTCGGGCGTCACCTGCGCGGCGACTTCGCCGGTCTGCGGGACGAGCTGGTGATCTCGACCAAGGCCGGCTGGGACATGTGGCCGGGGCCGTACGGCAAGATCGGCGGCTCGCGGAAGTACCTGATCTCCAGCCTCGACCAGTCCCTGAAGCGGATGGGGCTCGACTACGTCGACATCTTCTACCACCACCGCCCCGACCCCAGCACGCCGCTGGAGGAGACCATGGGCGCGCTCGACCAGATCGTGCGCTCCGGAAAGGCGCTCTACGTCGGGCTCAGCTCCTACTCCTCGGCGCTGACCCGCGAGGCGGCGGCGATCCTGCGCGACCTCGGCACCCCGCTGCTCATCCACCAGCCGTCCTACTCCATGCTCAACCGCTGGCTCGAGACCGACGGGCTGCTGGACACGCTCGACGAGGTCGGCGCCGGTGCCATCTCGTTCTCGCCCCTGGCGCAGGGCATGCTGACCGACAAGTACCTCGGCGGCGGCGTCCCCGAGGACTCCCGCGCCGCCAAGGCACGGTTCCTGACCCCGGAAACGCTCACGCCCGAGGCGCTCGCCGGCATCGAGTCGCTCAACGCCCTCGCCGCCGACCGCGGCCAGACCCTCGCCCAGATGGCGCTCGCCTGGGCGCTGCGCGATCCGCGGATGACCTCGGTCGTCATCGGCGCCTCCCGGCCCGAGCAGGTCACCGACTGCCTCGGTGCAGTCGGTGGCGCCGAGTTCAGTGCCGACGAGCTGGCCAAGGTCGACGAGTACGCCGCCGCCACCGGCATCGACCTGTGGAAGCGTGAGCGGGTCGAGGGCGACTACCGGGAGATCTTCAACTGAGACCTCCGCACGGGAGCGATCACCGCTAGCCTGCGCTCATGCGGGTCGATGAGTATCTGACGTACGACGCCACCGGGCTGGCGCAGCTGGTCGCTGCCAAGGAGGTGACCGCGGCGGAGGTGCTGGCCGCGGCGCGCGAGCGGGCAGAGGCGGTGAACCCGCGGATCAACGCGATCGTCGCCGACATCCCGGAGGCCGATGACCAGGTGGCCGGTGACGGGCCCAGCGGGCCGTTCGCCGGCGTGCCGTTCCTGATCAAGGATCTGGCCCAGGAGTATCAGGGCCACCCGACGACCTACGGCTCCCGCTCGCTCGTCAGAGACGTGGCCGAGGAGCACTCCTACTTCACCCGGAGCGCCCTGGACGCCGGCCTGGTGATCTTCGGGAAGACCAACACTCCGGAGTTCGGGTCGAAGGGGATCACCGAGCCGGAGCTGTTCGGGCCCGCGCGCAACCCGTGGAACACCGACCACACCCCCGGCGGCTCCTCCGGCGGATCCGGAGCCGCCGTGGCGGCCGGGATCGTGCCGGCCGCCGGCGCCAACGACGGCGGCGGCTCGATCCGGATCCCCGCGGCCTGCAACGGTCTGGTCGGGCTGAAGACCACCCGCGGTCTGCTGCCCCTGGGTCCGCAGAGCCTGGACGCCTCCAACGGCTTCGTCGTCCAGGGCGTGGTGACGCGCACCGTGCGCGACGCGGCCGGACTCTATGACGCGCTCGCCGGAGACCGGCCGATGGCGATGATCCACGCGCCGCGCCCCGGTGCCTCGTTCACCGAGGCCATCGCGACTCAGCCGCGACGGCTCCGGATCGGGTTCACCTCGACCTCTTCGATCGTCGCTCCCGACCCGGAGGCGATCGCGGCCGTCGAGGACGCGGCCAAGGCCCTCGAAGCACTCGGGCACCAGGTCGAGGACGTCGAGGCGCCCTACGACGCCGCGGAGCTCGGCCGGGACTTCCTCACCATCTGGTTCGCCTCGGCCGCCGCCGAGGTCGCCGAGGCCAAGCTCCGCGTCGGCGCCAAGGACGCCGACTTCGAGGCCGACACCCTGGCCGTGGCCGAGCTCGGCCGCGCCGGGGGAGTGGTCGCCGTCGAGCTCGCGCACATCAACCGCCGCAACCACGTACGCCGTCTGAGCGAGTTCCACGAGACGTACGACCTGCTGCTCACGCCGACGCTGGCGAAGCCGCCGCTGAAGGTCGGGCAGCTGAACACGCCCAAGGCTCTCCAGGCCGCTGCGCGGCTGCTCCACAAGGTGCACGGCGGGCGGGTGATGCGGGCGACCGGGATGGTCGATCAGCTGGTCGCCGAGAACCTCGGTTGGGTGCCCTACACCCAGCTCGCCAACATCACCGGGCGTCCGGCTGTCTCGGTGCCGACCTACCGCACCGCGGCCGGGCTGCCCCTGGGCATCCAGCTCTCCGGGCAGCTCGGTGACGACGGGCTGCTGCTGCAGGTCGCCGCCGAGCTGGAGGAGTCGAAGCCGTGGGCGGAGCACTGGCCCAAGCTCTGACGCCGACGTCGTGAGGCCGGCCATGAAAGAAAATTTCCTTTCCCCCACGAAGCCGGTTCGGGCGCGGCAGTATCGAGGTATGACCCCGTCTCCGGACATGCTCATGACCTCGCGGCGCGCTCTTCTCGGTGGCTCCCTCGGTGGGGTCGCGATGAGTCTCCTCGGCGGTGCTGCCGTCGCCTCGACCCCGGAGGACCCGACCAGGGCGACCCGGTCGCTCGCCTCGCTGGCGGGCCGGCCGCCGACGATCACGCCCGACGAGCTCGCCTTCACCCCGCGCACCGTCCTGCGTCCGGGCCACGCCCGCCAGGTCGGTCTCGCCCCGGCGCAGATCGCGACGATCCGCTCCGAGCTGACCCGGTTCCTCGAGCCGACGACGGAGAACCCCGCCCACCCGCTGTACGCCGGGGCCACCGCGATCGCGGTGAAGGACGGCGTCGTGGTGGCCCACGAGAGCGTGGGCAAGGCGGTCCGCTACGGCATGGACGGCACCACCGTCGTCGAGCTCCCCGCCGACCAGCAGGTGGTGGCGACGACGGAGACGATGTGGGACATCGCCTCGATGTCGAAGCTCTTCACCGCGACCGCCATCCTCCAGCTGATGGAGCAGGGCCGCCTCGATCTCGAAGCCGCGGTGGTCAGCTATCTGCCCGAGTTCGCGCCGAACGGCAAGGACGCGATCCTCGTGCGCCACCTGCTCACCCATGTCTCCGGCCTGCTCGCCGGCCCGTCGCCGTCGCTGTGGGCGGGCTACGACACCTACGAGGAGCGGGTCGCGGCGGTCATGAACACCAAGCCGACCCACGCCCCCGAGCAGATCTACCGTTACTCCGACATCAACCTGATCACCCTCGGTCTGCTGGTCGAGCGGCTGTCGGGGAAGACGCTGGACGCCTACGTACGCGAGCACATCACCGAGCCGCTGGGCATGCGGGACACGATGTACAATCCGCCCGCGGACCGCCTCGACCGGGTCGCCGCCACCGAATACCAGCCGTGGGCCGGCCGGCCGATGATCCGCGGCGAGGTGCACGACGAGAACGCCTGGGCGCTCGGTGGCGTCGCCGGCCATGCGGGCGTCTTCTCGACCGCCGCCGACATGGCCAGGTTCGGCCAGATGTTCCTCAACGGCGGTGTCTACAACGGCACCAGGATCCTGGAGGAGGAAACGGCCAGGCTGAGCCTGCGCGACTACACCGGCGCCCGCTTCACCAGCTCCCGCGGTCTCGGCTGGGAGCTCGCCACGACCTGGTACCACGGCCCGATCTGGTCCCCGGTCTCCTTCGGACACACCGGTTACACCGGCACCAGCATCGTGATGGACCCGATCGACCACCAGCTCGTCGTGCTCATGACCAACCGGGTCCACCCCAGTCGCGACTGGGGGAGCAACAACCCCTCCCGTCGCGCGGTCTCCGACGCGCTGGGCATGGCGTCGGCGGTCAGACCTGCCAGAGGACGTACCTCGTGGTTCTCGGGCCGCACGAACGCTAAGAAGGCGACGCTCGACGTGCCGCTCGTGGCCACCGAGGACGCGAAGCTCCGCTTCGACTATCGCTTCGACACCGAGCCGCGCTTCGACTTCGGCCGGCTGCAGTACTCCACCGACGGCACCACCTTCAGCGCGCTGCCCTGGACGCTCGAGGGCGGTGACTGGAGCTGGGAGACCAGCGAGGCGGTCAACGGCTACGGCGGGCGCCGGTGGCTGCGCGGCCGGGCCGACCTCCCCACGGGCACCATCGCGGTCAGGTGGACCTACGAGACCGACTCGTCCTCGCAGGGGCGCGGGATTCACGTCGACGGCATCGTGGTCAGCCAGGGGTGGCGTACGTTGTTCGACTCCGCGCGCCCTGCCGACGAGGCGCGCATCGTCGCCGACGGCTGGGCTCTCAGCGACAGGTGATGTGTCACCGATAACCTCTGGCGCCATGACGATGCCGCAGCAGCCGAATTCGTTCCTGGTCAACCAGCTTCGCGACGAGGCGGATGCCAAGGCGCTCGCCATGAAGGCGGTCGAGTCGAGCTCGCCGGGCGCGCCGAGGGGGATCCTGGACGCGATCCGCGACCGGCTCACGGACCTCGGGCCCGAGCTGGTCGCCGTCTCCCACGACCTCGCCGAGCACCCCGAGACCGGCTTCGAGGAGCACCGGAGCTCGGCCGGGCTCGCGGAGTTCGTCGAGGCACACGGCATCGAGGTGGCCCGCGGCGCCTATGGTCTGCCGACCGCGCTCTACGCCTCGGCGGGGGGGAGCAAGGATGGTCCGACGATCGCGGTGCTCTCCGAGTACGACGCGCTTCCCGGCATCGGCCACGGCTGCGGCCACAACCTGATCGCCACCGTCGGCGTGGGCGCCTTCCTCGCCATCGCGAGCGTGATCGACAAGCTCGGAGGTCGGGTCATCTGGCTCGGCACCCCGGCCGAGGAGGGCGGTGGCGGCAAGGAGCTGATGGCCCAGAAGGGCGCCTTCGACGGCGTCGACGCGGCGATCATGGTCCACCCGTTCACCTACGACAGCTCCGAGCCGGTCTTCCTCGGCCGGAGGCAGCTGAAGGTGACGTACGTCGGGGTGCCGGCGCACGCCTCGATCCAGCCGTTCATGGGGCGCAACGCCCTGGACGCGGCCAACCTGCTCTACACCGGCGTCGCGCTCAACCGGCAGCAGATGCCGCCGACCGACCGGGTGCACGCGATCATCACCGAGGGCGGCCTGCGACCCAACGTGATCCCGGAGCACGCCGCGGTCGAGTTCTACGTACGCTCCGCCTATCCCGAGACGCTCAAGGTCCTCTCCCAGCGGCTGGAGGAGATGGCCATGGGAGCGGCGCTGATGACCGGCTGCGGGGTCGAGTTCAGCTGGGACGAGTCGCCGGTCTACCTGCCGATCCGCAACAACAGCGGTCTCGCGCAGGCCTGGAACCGCCGCTACCAGGAGCGCAACCACACCGTCCTCGGCCCCGGCGTCGTCCCGGACCTCCTGGCCGGGTCCACCGACTTCGGCAACGTCTCCTTCCGCGTCCCCGGACTGCACGCGATGATCAAGATCGCCGAGCCCGACGTGTCCCTGCACAGCCGTGAGTTCGCCGCTGCCGCGGTCACCCCGTACGCCGACGAGGTGCTCGTCGATGCCGCCTACGGCCTCGCCGGGGTGGCGGCCGACTACCTCTCCGACGCGAAGCTGCGCGAGGCCGTCCGCGACGAGTTCGAGGAGGCCGGCGGAGCGGTGAACGCTACCGAATTTTTCGGCTGATTAACGGTTGATGACGATTCGGCGGCGGTAATCCTGTTACCTCTTCACAATCAGAACCCGAAGGGGCATTGTTCCCTTCGTCTAACACTGAGATGGGGAGCCCCGCAATGCCTCGTAACACCCGAAAGCTTCGCCCCGCTGTGGCCGTTGCCGCTGTCGCTCTCGCGGCCGCCGCAGTCGCCACTCCGGTCGCGACCTCTGCCTCGGCGCAGCCCGACAGCGCCAGGAAACACCTGGTCGACGTCCAGCTGCTCTCGTTCAACGACTTCCACGGCAATCTCGAGGCGCCGTCGGGTTCGAGCGGACGACTGATCACCGGTCACCACATCGACCCGGCCACCGGCAAGCCGGTCGATGACACCGTCAACGTAGGTGGCGTGGAATACCTCGCCTCCCACCTCGCCGAGGCCCGCAAGGGTCATGCCCGTTCGCTGACCGTCGCCGCGGGCGACCTGATCGGCGCCTCACCACTGCTCTCGGCCGCGTTCCACGACGAGCCCTCCATCGAGGCGCTCAACAAGCTCGGTCTGGACGTGACCGCGGTCGGCAACCACGAGTTCGACGAGGGCTACAAGGAGCTCCAGCGCATCGATGCCGGCGGCTGCATCGACGACGGCGACGGCAAGGACAACCAGAACTCCTGCGCCGCCCACGAATACCAGGGTGCCGACTTCGACATCCTCGCCTCCAACGTGATCGAGGACGCGAGCGGCAAGACGATCCTGCCGGCGTACTCCATCAAGGAGCTCGACGGCGTCAAGATCGGCTTCATCGGCATGACCCTCGAGGCCACCCCCGACATCGTCACCGCCGAGGGGGTCAAGGGCCTCACCTTCAAGGACGAGGTCGAGACCGCCAACGCGCTCGTCCCCGTCCTGAAGAAGAAGGGCGTCAAGGCCATCGTGACCCTCATCCACGAGGGCGCCAACCTGCCGAAGGAGAAGTGGACCGACCCGGCCACCGGCAAGGTCTACGAGGTCAACGCCAGGTACGACTACACCTGTGAGGGCGGCGGCGAGCTGGTCGCCGGTTCGCCGATCGTGCCGATCGCGCAGAACCTCGACCCCGAGATCGACATGGTGGTCACCGGCCACACCCACAACCCCTACGTCTGCGACGTGCCCGACCCCGACGGCAAGTCCCGCCTGATCACCTCGGCCTCGTCCTTCGGCCGGCTCTACACCGAGACCAACCTGAAGTACGACCTCAAGTCGCGCGACATCGTCCGCTCCTCGGTCAAGGGCTCGAACCTGCTCGTCACCCGTGACATCGCCAAGGCCCCGGAGCAGACCACGCTGATCAACACCTACAAGGAGCTGGTCAAGCCGATCGCCTCCCGGGTGCTCGGGTCGATCTCGACCGACATCAAGCGTGACCAGAACGCTGCCGGCGAGTCCGCGCTCGGCGACCTGATCGCCGACGCCCAGCTCGCCGACCAGTCGACGGTGGTCAACGGGCAGGTGCCGGTGATCGCGTTCATGAACCCGGGCGGCATCCGGGCCGACCTGACCGCGGCCAGCTCGCCCTATGGTGAGGCCGTCGGTGACGTCACCTACGACGAGGCGTTCAACGTCCAGCCCTTCAACAACTACCTGGTCTCCCTGACCATGACCGGCCAGGACATCTACGACCTGCTCACTCAGCAGGTCACCGGCGCCAACGCGGCGTCTCACAAGATCCTGCAGGTCTCGAAGGGCTTCACCTACCAGATCAGCCCCACGGGTCCGGTCGACGGCTCGGTCATGCTGAACGGCCAGCCGATCGACAAGGCCGCGTCCTACCGGGTCGTGACCAACAGCTTCCTGCAGGGCGGCGGCGACGCCTTCGCGGCCTTCACCAAGGGCACCGACCCCTACTACGGCGGTCTCGACATCGACGCCTTCTCCGCCTACCTGGAGGCCAACTCGCCCTACACCCCGGGTCCGCTCGACCGCATCACCGGAACGCACTGAAAGAACACCACTTTCGTACGCAGCGGGCCCGACCAGCTCTGAGC
>NZ_JBHVKN010000055.1:0-27095 GCF_042798075.1 Nocardioides sp. NPDC057772 | reverse complement strand
GGTCGGGGTGCGGGGGTGGACGCCCGCCGCCTCGTCCGGGCGGTGGGCAGCGCCGTGATGTCGGTGAGCGAGGCGACCTGGTCGATCACGACGCGGAGCCGGGCGGCGTCGTCCGCCGCCGCGCGCCAGTCGTCGGCGAACTGCCGGTCGAGGTCGGCAGGCGCGGTGGCGACGAGATGCTCGACCAGCTCGCCGAGGACGTTGCGCTGGCGGTCCATCTTCGCGGCCCGCTCGTCGGTGCGCATCACATAGTGCGCCGCGATCCCCTTCAGCAGTGCGATCTCCAGGCCGGTCTGCTCCGGCACCACCAGGTCGGCACCGTAGCGGGCATAGGGGCCGCCGCCGGCTGCGTACGTCGCCTCCTTCACGGCACCGCAGAACCGCCCGATGACGTCGGAGGTCAGGTTCTTGAGCATGGCCTGGGACCGGCGGGAGGCGTCGTACGCAGCGCCGTCGGCGATCCAGCAGCCGGCGGCACGGAGGTCGGCGATCGTCGAGACCGCGAGTGCGCGGTCGAAGCCTGGGACATACCAGTCCGAGACCGTCTCGGCGACGCCGTCGAGGTCGAGCCGGGCCAGGTCGATCTTCCCGGCCACGATGCCGTCCTCGACGTCGTGGACGGAGTAGGCGACGTCGTCGGAGAGGTCCATGATCTGCGCCTCGACGCACTGCCGCTGCCCGGCGTCGGCAACGCGCAGCCAGGTGAAGACCGGCAGGTCGTCCTCGTAGACCCCGAACTTCGTGCCCTTCCTCTCCCCGAATCTCCACGGATACTTGGTGCAGGCGTCCAGCGTCGCCCGGGTCAGGTTGAGCCCGACCGAGCGCCCGTCGGCGTCGAACGTCTTCGCCTCGAGACGGGTCAGGATCCGCAGCGTCTGGGCGTTGCCCTCGAACCCCCCGATCCCCTTGGCCCGCTCGGCGAGCACGTTCTCGCCGTTGTGGCCGAACGGTGGATGACCGAGGTCGTGGGCGAGCGCCGCCGTCTCGGCGATGTCGGGCTGCGGAGAGTCGGGCCCGTTCAGGGCACGGGACAGGTCCCGCGCGACCTGGGCGACCTCGAGCGAGTGGGTCAGCCGGTTGCGTACGAAGTCGTCGGCCTGCGGCCCCACGACCTGGGTCTTCGCGGCCAGCCGCCGGGTCGAGGCGGCGTGCACCACGCGAGCTCGGTCGCGCTCGAACTGTGTACGCTCCGGTGCCGCCACCCGCTTGGGCGGTTCGGCGACGATCCGCTCGCGGTCGGCGGCCCCGTATAGCTCCACAGTCGGAGAGGCTATCGCTGACTCATGGCAGGAGCGCGGCGAAGTCGGTCGGGTCGAAGCCGGAGTCGTCGAGGACGTCGTTGAGCGTGATGCCCTCGAGCTCGGCCAGGACGGCCTTGGCGACGCGGCGGTCGAGGTCGGTCAGCACCCCCTGGATGCTGGCGCCGACCGGACAGGCCGGGTTCGGGCCATGGATGCCGAGGACCGGGTCGTCACCCTGCAGCACCTGCCATACCTGGGCGAGGTTGACGACGCCGGGATCCGCGGCGAGCTCCCATCCCCCGTGAGCCCCGGGGCGCGAGCGGACCAGGCCGGCCGCGCGGAGCGGGCCGAGGACCTTGCGGACGTGGACCGGGTTGACCGCGGTGCTTCCGGCCAGCTCGTCGGAGCTGACCGGTGTCGTCCGCCCGGCGGCCGCACAGGACGCGAGGTAGGTCAGGACATGGACAGCCACCGCGAAACGAGTGTTCGTCGGAGTGGCCATACCCCCATCTTGCCTTATTGCCATCGTTATGGCTACATTTATGAAACCGTCATCACCGTGACTACAGATAGGACTCCTCCATGACCATCGCCATCACCGGCGCCTCCGGCCAGCTCGGCCGCCTCGTCGCCGACCAGCTCCTCGACACCGTCGATCCCGCCGAGGTCGTGCTCCTCACCCGCGACCCCGCCAAGCTCGCCGACTACGCCGCTCGCGGCGCCGACGTACGCGCCGCCGACTTCGACAAGCCCGACGAGCTGGTCGACGCCTTCGCCGGCGTCGAGCGCGTCCTGCTGATCTCCACCGATGTCGTCGGCGCGCGCGTCGAGGGCCACCGCAACGCCATCGACGCCGCCGCCAAGGCGGGCGTGCGTCACATCGCCTACACCTCGGTGCCCGAGCCGACCCCGGACAACCCCGCCGGCGTCGTCCCCGACCACGCCGCCACCGAGGAGGCACTGCGCGAGAGCGGCCTGGCCTGGACCATGCTGCGCAACAACCTCTACGCCGACATGCAGGTCGACTCCGTCGCCCAGGCCGCCGCGAGCGGACAGCTCGTCACCAACGTCGGCGACGGCGGCGCGGCCTACGTCACCCGCGCGGACTGCGCCGCGGTCGCCGTCGGCGTGCTGACGAGCGAGGGGCACGAGGGCAAGGCGTACGACGTGACCGGCCCGCACGCCTACACCGCGGCCGACCTGGCCGAGCTCGCCACCAAGCAGTCCGGCAACCCGGTCGAGGTCGTCCAGGTCGACGACGAGGCCTACACCGCCGGCCTGGTCTCCGCCGGCCTGCCGGACTTCATCGCCCCGCTGCTCACCTCCTTCGGTGCCGCCACCCGGCTCGGCAAGCTCGCCACCGTCACCGACGTCGTCGAGAAGATCGGTGGTCGTACGCCGACCCCGCTGAGCGCCCTGATCTGAGCCGCCAGACCCTCCACCGAGTCGGCGCAACTGTCCCACCACACGACGCTGAGTCGGCGCAACTGTCCCAGCACCTTGGGACAGATGCGCCGACTCGGCGGTTCTCGATGAGACAGATGCGCCGGCTCGGCGTTCAGTTGACCGCCACGTGCACGTGGTCGTAGTGGTTGGCGGTGGGGTCGCCACGGTCTTCCATCGGGCGCCAACCCTCGTCGGCACGGACCGGGGTCCAGATGCGCTGGTACCAGATGATGTCGTAGATGTTCAGCTCGGCCGCATGCTCCCGGACGAAGGCGGCGATGGCGTCGCCGAGCTCCTTGTCATCGGTCATGAAGTCGAGCGCCTTGCCGTCGATGTGCTCGCCGTGCGGGTCGTAGCCGTACGTGGTGCCCGAGGCGACAGCGGGGAACGCGTTGCAGACCGCGCGGTAGAGGTCGACGGCGTCGGGGACGAGTCCGTCCTCCACCGAGGAGTCGCCGCACGCGGAGAAGTCCAGGCCCGCCGAGGCGTCCGACGGCGTCGGGGTCGACGTGGGAGCCGGCTCGGGCGGCGGCTCGGGCTTGGTCTTGCCCAGGTTGCCCTCGGGGATCCACACCGGGTTGCCCTCCAAGACGATCTCCTGACGACCGCCCTCGTCGCGCCCGGTGTAGTAGACCGCCCGCCCGAGCTCCAGCGCGCCGAGCTCCTTGGCGCGCTTCCCGTACGACGCGAAGACCGTGACATCCTGCTGGACGTAGCGCAGCACGGCCTTCTGGGCACCGCCGCTGACCGACGTCGGGCGCTCGATCAGCGACTCGATCGGCGCGACCGAGCCCCGGGCGTCGGTCGACGTGCCCGCTCCACGCTCACCGCTGCGGCTGACCGTCTCCTCCCGACCGGTGACCTCGCGGCGGTCGCTCGACATCCGGGTGTCCTCCCGGGTCGTCGGCAGCGCCGGGATCTTCGCCTTGGCATCGGCCTTGGCCTCGATCCGACGGTCGGCCGGCGACGGAAGCCGGAGTCCCGACCTCTCCTCGACCTCGGAGATCACGATGCCGGGGTTCGCCGCGGCCGTCCCAGCGCCGATCGCTCCGCTGGTCGCGAACGTCACGATCCCTGCGGTCGCCATCGCTTTCTTGGTTCTACGGACCGCTCGATAATCGCCTCTGTGGCTGGTGGCCACTGTGCAATCCTTCGCTCGACAATGTGGGGGTCTCGCCCGAGAACGCCCGTTGCCACTCCCCGTTGGAGCTGGGTCGCGAGCCCGGGCACAGCGCCTGAGTCAAGCACACCTGGAGGGGTATCCAGCGATCGTCCCAAGACTTTTGCGAAGTTGTTAACCGGCCGAAAGCCCCGAAAACGCCGGTCAGCCCAGGCTTTGAAGCCCGGGCTGACCGATCTCGCTGCGCGAATTGCGAGGCAATCGCCAACTAGTTAGTCGAAACGTGGACGTGGTCGTAGTGGTTGGCGGTGATGGACCCACGGTCCTCCATGTAGCGCCAGCCCTCCGAGGCACGCACCGGCGTCCAGATCCGCTGGTACCAGATGATGTCGTAGAGGTTGAGCTCGGCTGCGTGCTGCTGCAGGTAGGCCGCGATCGCGTCGCCGAGCGCCTTGTCGGAGGTCATGAAGTCGAGGGCCTTGCCCGAGGTGTGCTCACCGTGGGCGTCCCAGCCGCCGACGGTCATCGAGGCGACCTCCGGGAAGGCGTTGCAGACCGCACGGTAGACGGTGACGGCATCGGCGACCAGGCCACTCTCGACCGAGGAGTCACCGCACGCGGCGGTGTTCACGCCGGCTGCGACGCCGGTGGCCTCGGGCTTCTCGTCGACGAGGTGGCCGGTGGTCACCCAGACGACCTCGCCGTCGTAGATGATCTCGTCACGGCCGGACTCGGTGCGCCCGGTGGCGTAGACCACCTCACCCGCCTCGATCTCGCCGGCCTGGGTGGCGTGCTTGCCGTAGGCGGTCCAGAGGTTGAGCGTCTCGTCGGTCCAGCGCTTGACCGCCTTGGCGGTGCCGGTCTCGACCTGCTCGGGACCCTTGGTCAGCGTCTCGACCGAGGAAACCGACTCGCGGTCGCCTCCGTTGCGGCTGACGACTGTCTCCCGGCGGTCCCCCGCCACGCGCGCGTCGTCACGGGTGCTCGGCACGTCGGCCTTGGTCGAGGAGAGGGAAGCGCCTGCGTTCTTGGCGATCAGCGAGGTCGGCTCCGCGAAAGCGGCTCCGGCACCGACTGCGACTCCGGTCGCGAGCATCGCGACCCCTGCGCTGGCAACTATTGACTTGGTCTTACGGACGGCCCGAGTGTCGCCTCTGTGGCTGCCGGCCACACGCAATTCCTTTGCTCGACTACATGGTCAGTGCCCGAGCGTTTCCCAGGGTTTCATCGGATGAAACCCGTCGGGGAAGGTCCGGGCACGGCATTGAGTACAGCACACACGACACGGGGTATTCCAATTCCGTTGCCGAGTTTTTGCGTTGTTTTGTACCTGTCGAGCGACTGATTCCGAAGCCCTGAAACGCCTGTCCGGACCCGTCAGGACACGCCCCGGAGCTCAGCCTCCGGAGGTCTCCGAGACGGTCTCCGCGAACCCGCAGCCGCGCCCGTCGGCATCGTCGAGCCACCCCTCCGGAAGGACCACCTTGTCGCGCGGCGCGCCCTGCCGTCCACGCGGCGCACCCAGCTGTGACGTGGGGAAAGGCTCGTTCCGGTCGAGCTTGCCGAGCATCTCGTCGAGGTCGGCGAGGCTGTTCACCAGGCCCAGGGTGCGGCGCATCTCGCCACCGGCGCCGAAACCCTTGAGGTACCACGCGATGTGCTTGCGGATCTCCTTGCAGCCGCGCTCCTCGCCCATGTGCTCGCAGAGCAGCTCGGCGTGGCGTCGCATGATGTCCGTCACCTCGCCCAGATTCGGAAGAACGTTCACCGTCTCGCCGGCGAACGCGGCCGCCAGGTCGCGGAAGAGCCAGGGACGCCCGAGGCAGCCGCGGCCGATGACGACACCGTCCACACCGGTCTCCTCGACCATCCGGATCGCGTCGGCCGCCTCCCAGATGTCGCCGTTGCCGAGCACCGGGATGTCGACGGACGCCTTCAACTCCGCGATGGCGTCCCAGTCGGCCGTCCCGGAGTAGGCCTGAGCGACCGTACGTCCGTGCAGCGCAATCGCGGCGGCGCCGCTCTCCTGGGCGATCCGGCCGGCGTCCATGTAGGTCAGGTGGTCGTCGTCGATGCCCTTGCGGGTCTTCATCGTCACCGGCACGCCGTAGGGCTCCGCCGCGCGCACGGCGTGCTCGAGGATCTCACCGAGCAGACCGCGCTTGTAGGGCAGGGCTCCCCCGCCGCCCTTGCGGGTCACCTTGGGCACCGGGCAGCCGAAGTTGAGGTCGACGTGGGCGACCCCGTAGTCGGCGCAGAGGATCTCGGTCGCCTTGCCGACGTAGACCGGGTCGGTGCCGTAGAGCTGCACGCTGCGTACGGTCTCGGCCTCGTCGAAGACGAGCATGTCCTTGGTGTGCTGGTCGCCCTCCACCAGGCCGCGCGAGGTGATCATCTCGCAGACGTAGAGGCCCGCGCCCTGCTCGGCGCACAAGCGCCGGAAGGCGGCGTTGGTGACACCGGCCATCGGCGCGAGCACCACAGGGGTGTCGACGGTCAGGCTGCCGAACTGGAGAGGGCCGGGAAGGGACATGGACCCATTGTCCGGTCAGGGCACGACGTACGGAAAATCAGGAGGACGGCGACGCGGACGAGCTCGGCTTCGCGGAGGGCTTGGGCGCGGCGTAGGGCGTCAGCTCGCCCTCCCAGGTGATCGGGTCGAACTCCTCGAAGGGGCGGAAGCTCACGCCGACGAGCGTGCCCTGGTCGGGGACGAGCATGACCAGGCAGACGTTGGCGGTGGCGCCGGGAGCGAACGGCTTGGGGAACGCCTTGCCGTCGCAGGGCTTGAACGGCTCCTTGAACGCAGCCGCCTCGACCAGGTTGCCCTCGCCGTCGAGACCCCACAGCGGCGCGTCGTAGCCACCCAGGTCGGTCTTGCCCTCGTTCTTGACGGTGGCGCGTACGAAGTACGGCGCGCGGGCCAGCGTCGCCTCGTCGAGCTTCCAGCCGGAGAAGGTCTGCTTGTAGGAGGTCGACTCGAGCTTGGCGACGGTGATCGTGAGCTTGCCGTCGACGCCGTCCTTGGGCGACCACTCGACCGTCGCGCTCTCACCCAGCCTGCGGTCGGCGCCGGGCTCGGTGAGCGCGCCGGCGGAAGGCGAGGCCGACACCGAAGCCGAGGGTGAGGCCGAGGCCGAGGCCGACGCGCTCGCGGACTCCCGGGGCGCGTTCGACCTCGGCGCGGTGCCGCTGCACCCCATCACTGACATGGCCATGACCGCACCGGTGACGGATGCGGCGAGTACGGACCCCGCTCGTTGCATGGGGACATCCTGCCCCACTCATCTGGGAAATCGTGCGACAGGATGCCCCATGCAACGTTTACGACCCGGTAACGGTGTCCGCTCAGTCTGCGATCAGGCGCCGATGAGGCGCTCGGCGAAGTAGCGGCTCACGCCCTCGAGCGGGATCCGCTCCTGCTTCATGGTGTCGCGCTCGCGGACGGTGACCGCGTTGTCCTCGAGGGTTTCGAAGTCGACCGTCACGCAGTACGGCGTGCCGATCTCGTCCTGGCGACGGTAGCGCTTGCCGATCGACTGGGAGTCGTCGAAGTCGACGGCCCAGTTGGCGCGCAGCTCGGCCGAGAGCGCCTTCGCCTTCGGGGAGAGCGCCTCGTTGCGGCTGAGCGGGAGCACCGCGATCTTGACCGGCGCGACCCGGTGGTCGAGCCGGAGCACGACCCGCTTGTCGACGCCGCCCTTGGCGTTGGGGGCCTCCTCCTCGGCGTACGCGTCGACGAGGAAGGTCATCAGCGCACGGGTCAGACCGGCCGCGGGCTCGATGACGTAGGGCGTGTAGCGCTCGTTGTTGGCCTGGTCGAAGTACTGCAGGTCGGCGCCGGAGTGCTTCATGTGGGTGCTGAGGTCGAAGTCGGTGCGGTTGGCGATGCCCTCGAGCTCACCCCACTCGCTGCCGGGGAAGTTGAAGCGGTACTCGATGTCGACGGTGCGCTTGGAGTAGTGGCTCAGCTTCTCCTGGGCGTGCTCGTAGTGGCGCAGGTTGTCGGGGTTGATGCCGAGGTCGGTGTACCACCGGGTGCGCTCGTCGATCCAGTACTGGTGCCACTCCTCGTCCTCACCCGGCTTGACGAAGAACTCCATCTCCATCTGCTCGAACTCGCGGGTGCGGAAGATGAAGTTGCCCGGCGTGATCTCGTTGCGGAAGCTCTTGCCGGTCTGGGCGATGCCGAACGGGGGCTTCTGGCGGGTGCTGGTGACCACGTTGGCGAAGTTGATGAAGATGCCCTGCGCGGTCTCGGGACGCAGGTAGTGGAGGCCGCTCTCGTCCTCGATGACGCCGAGGTGGGTCTTGAGCATGCCGGAGAACTCCCGCGGCGGGGTCCAGGCGCCCCGGGTGCCGCAGTTGGGGCAGGCGACGCTCTCGTTGATGTCGACGTCGTCCGGGTTGGCGATGCCCTTCTTCTCCGCGTACTCCTCCTGGAGGTGGTCGAAACGGAACCGCTTGTGGCAGCTCTGGCACTCGACCAGCGGGTCGTTGAAAGTCTCGACGTGGCCGGAGGCGACCCAGGTCTGACGGGGCAGGATCACGCTCGAGTCGAGGCCGACGACGTCGTCGCGCTGCTGCACCATCGCCTTCCACCACTGGCGCTTGATGTTCTCCTTGAGCTCGACACCGAGGGGGCCGTAGTCCCAGGCGCTCCGGGTGCCGCCGTAGATCTCGCCGCAGGGGTAGACGAATCCGCGCCGCTTGGCGAGGGAGACGACGAGGTCAAGGGTGGATGCTGGCGGCTTTGCCACGATGAATGCTCTCTGCTCGAGGTGAGCCCGGCCGGCTGCCGGGCCACGGTGCTTGGGGGGATCTGCGGAAATCGTATCCGTGGTGTCATTTTGTTATGCACGCCGCCCGCCGGGCCAATTCGCTCGGCTGGTCGGGTGAGTGCCGATACCGTCGGTGGCCATGGAGCCGAACGCGCGTCGCCTGTGGAAGCTGCTCGAGCCGATCCATGCGGTGGGTTACTTCTCACCCGAACCGGTCGCCCTCCTCAAGGAGGCCGGCTACCGCGGCTACTGGATGGGCTACTTCGCCGCCCGGTCCGCTCCGCTCGGGCCAGTCCCCGCCGAGGTGGTCCATGCGGTGTTCTACAACTTCGCGTTCTCGCACGTCTCCCGCGCCCTCCCCGACGCCTGGGGGTTCGCACCGCCCGAGGCCGCGCACGAGGCCCGGCGCTCCGGTGCCGTCGCCGCGCTCCGCCGTCAGCTCGGCTCGCTCGCTGATTCCGACGACGTCGCGCGAGCCGCCTCGCTCGCCTCGCGGGCCGCACTCTCAGCTCAGCCGGAAGGCCGGCCGCTGTACGCCGCGCTGCGCTCGATCCCCCTCGCCGAGGACCCGCTGACCCTGCTGTGGGGACTCGGCCACGCTGCTCCGTGAGCACCGCGGTGACGGCCACGTCGCCAGCCTGCTCACTGCCGGGATCGGTGGGCGCGAGTCGCACGTCTTCCACGCCCTTGCCACCGGCCTCTCCCCCTCCGTCTACGCGACCTCGCGCAACATCCATGAGACCGAGTGGTCCGCGCTCGTCTCCGGCCTGCGCTCCCGGGGGCTCGTCACGGCCGACGGCAGCTCGCTCACCGACGTCGGGCGCGAGACCAAGGCCGGGATCGAGTCGACCACCGATGCGCTTGCCGCCACTGCGTACGCGACGTTGGAGGAGGCCGAGATCGAGGAGCTCATCGGACTGCTGCGCCCGCTGACCAAGGCTGTCGTCGCCTCCGGCGAGATCCCCCAGCAGTCCCCGATGGGGCTCGATCTCGATGACGCCACCACGTGACGTGCACACGGTCGTCACCAGTGTGACGAATGAGGCACCTCAACTGTCACATGCATAACGACCGTGTGCAGCCTGCCCCTCGAGTTCAGCGACTCGGGTCGTTGAGGGAGAGGATCTGGCGACGCTCGTCGTCGGTGAGGTCGGAGGCGGCGAGGATCTTCTGGAGGACGTCGGACTTGCGGGCGATGTAGGTGTCGATGTCTATGTCCGGGTCGGCGGCCAGGGCGAGCTTCACGGCGGCGTACTCGTCACGGAGGTCGTCGCGGCGACGCAGGATGTCGCGGACGGCGAGGTGGTTGCGTACGTTCAGGGTGCGGGCGGCGCAGACGTAGACGTGGCGCCGCGGGTCGTCGTCGGGCGCGTGGAACGCCTCGCGTCCGGCGACGCCGAGATCACCCCGGTGGCGGTATCCGATGCGTTCGAGCGCCGCGACCGCCGCGGGCACGTCCTTCGGCGCGACGATCACGTCGATGTCGAGGATGGGCTTGGCCGCCAGCCCCGGGACCGAGGTCGAGCCGACATGCTCGACGCTCGCCTCAGGTCCGTCAACGAGAGCCTTCCTCAGGATCTCGGCGACCTCCTCGAACCGGATCGGCCAACCAGGGTCGTACGCCGTCACCTCGATGCCCACGGGCGAGAGTCTGACAGGTCCGGCTCAGGCGTGACCGGCGATGCCCGGGTGCGGGCGGTCAGAGCCGTCCGCGGACCATGCCGATGAGGCGGCCCAGGACCTCCTCGGGAGCCACCTGGACACCGTTGTGGAGATGGGCGTTGGTGATCCACGGGCGCAGGGTGGGGACCAGGTCGGCGGTGGCGAGGGAGTGCTCGCGCAGGACGTACGGATCGTCGTAGTAGACCGCCGCGGCGCACGGGACCTCGACCGAGGCCAGCACCGACGGGTCGTAGAGGCTCGGCCACTCGCGCTCGGCGAGCAGGTCCGCCGTCTCGGCGAAGGGCGCCAGGAGCGGGTCCTCGGTGAGGTGCCACGGGAAGAGGTGCTCGGCGGTGAACAGGGTCGGGTCCTCTTCATACGCCGCCGGCTGGACCCGCGCAGAGGCCCAGCAGGTCGCCTGACCGTCGGCGTAGCACGCCTCGTGGACGAGTACGTAGAGCGGCGAGTGGCCGCTGAAGGGAAGCAGCGACGCGACCTCGTGACCGAAGCCGAGTCCGGCCGGGTCGCGCTCGAGGAGGTAGTGGATCTGCTCGGAGCCGCCGGTCATGCCGAGCCGGCTGCCGAGGGAGCGCGCCTGGCGGGCGGAGAGCAGGCCACCGTGCGGGAGCCGGATCTCGCCGGCCTCGCAGCGCTCGACCAGCGCGCGCATCCGGTCGCGGTCGCCGGGGAAGCGGGCGTAGTGGCGCTCGGTGAGCTCGATCGTGCGGGCGAAGGTCGCCGCGTAGATCTCGTCGACGGGCAGGCCGACCGGCGGCACTCCCCCGGTGAACAGCACCTCGCGCAGCGACTCGGGGTGGGTGGAGAGGTAGCGCAGGGAGCAGAAGCCACCGAAGGACTGACCGAGCAGGGACCATCGCTCGATCCCCAGATGGTGCCGGAGGAGCTCGGCGTCCTCGACGATCGAGTCGGCGCGGAAGTGGGACAGGTAGTCAGCCTGCGACTGCGGGCTCATCCCGGTCATCGCGGTGAGCGGCGTCGACCGCCCGGTCCCCCGCTGGTCGAGGAGGATCAGCCGGTAGTCCTCGAGCGCGCGCTCCAGCCAGCCCGGCACCATCGGGAGGTCGATCGGGCGGGGGCTCTCCCCGCCCGGGCCGCCCTGGAGGAAGAGCAGTGCGTCGCGGTCGTCGCGGTCGCCCGGGCGGCGCACCTCGCGGGCGAAGACGGTCAGCGTCTCCGGCCCGCCGCCGAGATGGTTCAGAGGCACCTCGATCTCGTGCTCGATCAGGATCAGTCCGGGGAGCGTCTCGATGTGCACAGACCGATCCTAAGCATGACGCCGTGCGACCGGATCCGGGCACTGGTCTCGACAAGCACGACCACCGGATCTAACCTGAACACCGTTCAACTGAACGACGTTCAGGTAGCCATCCCGAGGAGACGCCCCGCATGACGACAGCCTTCGACCAGCTAGCCGACCGGATCCTGTCCGGCGGGGCCGCCACCGCCGACGACGCGTTGGCGGTGCTGCGCACGCCTGATGCTGAGCTGATGGGCGTCGTCGCCGCGGCAGGCCGGCTGCGCCGCGAGCACTTCGGCAACACCGTGAAGGTGAACTACCTGGTCAACCTCAAGTCGGGGCTGTGCCCGGAGAACTGCAACTACTGCAGTCAGGCGCTCGGGTCGCAGGCACCGGTCCTCAAGTACTCCTGGCTGTCCAAGGACGAGACCCTCGAGCAGGCCGGCGCCGGGCTGCGCGGCGGCGCCACCCGGGTCTGCATGGTCTCCTCGGGCCGCGGGCCGTCCGACCGCGACATCGACAAGGTCGTCGAGATGACCTCCGCGCTCAAGGAGGCGCACGAGGGCGTCGAGGTCTGCGCCTGCCTCGGATTGCTCAAGGGCGGGCAGGCCGAGCGGCTGAAGGCGGCGGGGGTGGATGCGTACAACCACAACATCAACACCGCCGAGTCCCACCACGACAACATCGTCCAGACCCACACCTACGAGGACCGCGTCGACACGATCGGCAAGGCCAAGGACGCCGGCCTCTCGCCGTGCTCGGGCCTGATCGCGGGCCTGGGCGAGACCGACGAGCAGCTCGTCGAGGCGCTGTTCGCGCTCAAGGAGCTCGACGCCGACTCGATCCCGGTGAACTTCCTGATGCCGTTCGACGGGACGCCGTACGAGAACACCTGGGAGCTCTCCCCGACCCGGTGCGTGAAGATCCTGGCGATGGCACGGTTCGTCTGCCCGGACAAGGAGATCCGGATCGCGGGCGGGCGCGAGATGCACCTGCGCTCGCTGCAGGCCACCGCGCTGCAGGTCGCCAACTCGATCTTCCTCGGCGACTACCTGACCTCCGAGGGGCAGGACGCGCTGGCCGACCTGGAGATGCTGCGCGACAACGGCTTCGTCATCCTCGGCATGGACGAGAGCGCGTTCGGCGAGCTCATCGAGGAGCACCGCGCCAAGGCCGCCGGCCGGGTTGCCGTCGAGGGCTGCGGCAGCAGCTGCGGCGACGGCTGCGGGTCGGCCTGCGGCGGCCACGACGAGCAGGAGCGACCGGTGATCCGGCGCCGCGGAGCGGGAACCGATGTCGCTGCCAACGCTTGATCGGAGTCTCGGGAGCGCCTCCGATCTGCTCGCCTTCGACCGCGAGCACCTCTGGCATCCCTACACCTCGATGACCGACCCGGCGCCGGTGCGCCTCGTCACCGGCGCCGAGGGCGTACGCCTGCACCTCTCCGACGTCGACGGCGGGCGTCTCGAGGTCGTCGACGCGATGTCGTCGTGGTGGTCGGCGATCCACGGCTATCGGGTGCCCGAGCTGGACGCCGCGCTAACCGAGCAGGCGGGCCGGATGGCTCACGTGATGTTCGGCGGCCTGACCCACGCCCCGGCGATCGAGCTCGCCGAGCGGCTTGTCTCGATCACCCCGGAGCCCCTCCAGCACGTCTTCCTGGCCGACTCCGGGTCGGTGAGCGTCGAGGTCGCGATCAAGATGGCGCTGCAGTCCCAGCGCGGCCGCGGGCGGCCGGAGCGTGCGCGGCTGCTGACCGTGCGCGGCGGCTACCACGGCGACACCTTCGGGTGCATGAGCACGTGCGACCCGGTCGGGGGGATGCACTCGATGTTCACCGACGTCCTGACCCCGCAGGTCTTCGCCGAGCGCCCGCCTGCGCCGGGTGGTGACGTGGAGGCGTGGGCAGAGGGCGTACGCCGGGTCGCCGAGGCCCACGCCGACGAGCTCGCCGGGATCATCCTGGAGCCACGGCTCCAGGGCGCCGGGGGGATGTGGGCCTTCGACGACCGCTGCCTGGTCGTCCTCCGCGAGATCGCCGACGAGCACGGGCTGGTGCTGATCTTCGACGAGATCGCGACCGGATTCGGGCGCACCGGCGACCTGTTCGTGTCCTCCCGGGTCACGCCCGACATCCTCTGCCTCGGCAAGGCGCTCACCGGCGGCTACATGACCCTGGCCGCCGTGCTGACCACCGCCGAGGTCGCGCACGCGATCTCGCGGAGCGAGTCGGGGGTGCTGATGCACGGCCCCACCTTCATGGGCAACCCGCTCGCCTGCGCGGTGGCGCTGGCCTCGCTCGACCTGTTGGCGGCTCGAGGCTGGCAGCAGGACGTGGCGCGGGTCTCCGGCGCACTCTCGACCGGCCTCGTGCCCCTCACCGGTCTGCCGGGCGTCAGCGGCGTCCGTGTCCTCGGCGCCATCGGCGTGGTCCAGCTCGACCATCCCGTCGATGTCGCGAAGGCGACCGACGCCGCACTGCGGGAGGGTGTCTGGATCCGGCCGTTCCGCGACCTGATCTACACGATGCCGCCCTACGTCATCGGCGAGGACGACCTCGCCCGGATCTGCCGGGCCGTCGCCGCCGCGGCGGAGGTGGCCTGAGATGAGCTGGCAGAGCTGGCTCGACGAGGCGGCCACCGCACGCGAGGAGGCCGGGCTGACCCGACGGCTGCGGCCGCGCGGCCCCGACGACGGCGTCGTCGACCTGGCCGGCAACGACTACCTGGGTCTCGCCGGCCACCCCGAGGTGCGCCGCGCCGCGGCCGACGCGGCCCTGCTCTGGGGTGGCGGCGCGGGGGCGTCCCGGCTGGTCACGGGCACCTTGACGCTGCACAGCGAGCTGGAGACCGAGCTCGCCGACTGGCTCGGCCAGCCGGGAGCCCTGGCGTTCTCGACCGGCTACCACGCCAACCTCTCGGTCGTCGGCGCCTTGGCCGACCGCACCGCTCACGTCATCTCCGACGCCCACATCCACGCCTCGCTGATCGACGCCGTCCGGCTCTCCCGGGCGCAGCTCACGGTCGTTCCGCACAACAACGTGGCCGCGGTGCACGCGGCGCTGGCCGCCCGGCCGGGCGTACGCACCCTGGTGCTCGCCGAGTCGGTCTACTCGGTCCTCGGCGACGAGGCGCCGCTGGCCGAGCTGGCCGAGGTGTGCGCGACGTTCGGCGCGCTGCTGGTCGTCGACGAGGCCCACGGCGTCGGCGTGCACGGCCCAGGGCTCGTGCACCGCCACGGTCTCGCCGGGCGACCCCACGTGCTGGTCACCGCGACGCTCTCCAAGAGTCTGGGCAGCCAGGGCGGGGCCGTGCTGGGGCCGCGAGCGGTCCTCGACCACCTGATCAACACGGCGCGACCGTTCATCTTCGACACCGGCCTGGCTCCCGCCTCCGCCGCCGCGGCGCTGGCCGCGGCGCGGGTCGCGCGATCACGGCCGGACCTGGCCGACACGATCCGGGCCCGCGTCACCGGGCTGGCCCACACTCTCGGAGTTCCAGCTCCTGCCGGAGCGGTGCTGTCGGTGCCGATGCCCTCGCCGGAGGCGGCGGTCGGCGCCCAGGCCGACCTGTTCGCCGAGGGCGTACGCGTCGGTTGCTTCCGCCCGCCGTCCGTCCCCGACGGGGTTTCCAGACTTCGGATCACCGCCGGAGCAGGTGTCGCCGAAGAGGATTGGGAGCGGGCGACCAAGGCCATCGACACGGTCGTGGGTGAGGTCCGGTGACCGGGTTGGTGGATGTCCACCGAGGTGACTCGGTCAGCATCCCGGGGCGCGACATGAGCGGGCGGGTCGTCATCGTCACCGGCACCAACACCGGAGTGGGCAAGACCGTCGCGACCGCGACCCTGGCGTCGCGGGCGCGTACGAACGGCGAGAAGGTCACGGTCGTCAAGCCGGTCCAGACCGGCACCGACGACGGCGACTGCGACGCTGCCGAGATCCACCGGCTGACCGGGATCGAGGTCCACGAGCTGACCCGGCTCGGGGAGCCGCTCGCGCCGGACACCGCGGCACGACGGGCCGGCGTGGAGATCCCGCCGGTCGCTGCGTACGCTCCGACGATCTCGGCCCTGACGGGAGACAACGATCTCGTCCTGGTGGAGGGCGCGGGTGGCCTGCTGGTGCGCCTGGACACCGACGGCGGCACGCTCCTCGACCTGGCCGACGCTCTCCTGGCCGCGGGCGTGACCACGTCGTTCGTCGTCGTCACCGCGGCCGGCCTGGGCACCCTCAACCACACCGAGCTGACCGTGGCCGCGCTGCGCGCCCGGGGGCACGAGCCCGACGGACTGATCATCGGCTCCTGGCCGGGCGATCCGGGACTGGCCGAGCGGTGCAACCGCGTCGACCTCCCTCGGGTGACCGGCGTACCCCTGCTCTTCGGCATCCCGGAAGGAATTGACAACCATTCTCAACTACGCTGAGAATGGTTCTCATGGCCCCCACTTTCCGTTCCGCCGGCCTGCTTGCTGCCGGCACGCTCCTGCTCACCTCCGGCTGCGCTGCCCTCTCCGACGACTCCGGCTCCGCCGGTTCCGACTCGGGGAAGGTCCAGGTCGCGGCCGCGTTCTACCCGCTGGAGTTCGTCGCGGAGCGGGTCGCGGGTGACCTCGCCGACGTCAGCGGCCTCACCAAGCCGGGCGTCGAGCCCCACGACCTCGAGCTCAGCATCAACCAGACCGCCGCGCTGCAGAGCGCCGACGTGATCCTCACCGAGCACGGCTTCCAGCCCGCCGTCGACGACGCGATCGAGCAGGACGTCAAGGGCACCGTGGTCGACGTCGAGAAGACCGTCGAGCTGCGCACCGCCGAAGAGGGCCCGGACGAGCACGGCCACGAGGAGGAGGAAGCCCACGCCGAGGAGAGTGCGGACGCTCACGCCGAGGAGGGCGAGGACGCCCACGACCACGGCGAGCTCGACCCCCACTTCTGGCACGACCCGGCGCTCATGGCCGACTACGCCGAGGCCGTCAGTGCCGCACTGGCGAAGGCCGACCCCGACAACGCCGACACCTACACGGCCAACGCGAAGGACCTGAGCGCGGACCTGACCGCGGTCGACGAGGAGTTCAAGACCGGCCTGGCGCAGTGCAAGATCAAGGAGGTCGTGGTCTCCCACGACGCCTTCGGCTACCTCGACAAGTACGGTCTCGAGTTCGAGTCGATCGCCGGCCTGACCCCCGACGCCGAGCCCAACCCGGCCCAGCTCGCCGAGATCGGTGAGCACGCCAAGGAGCACGGCGTGACGACCATCTTCTCCGAGCGCCTGGTCAGCACCGCGCTCGCCGACACCCTGGCCGAGGACCTCGGGCTGAAGACCGCCGTGCTCGACCCGATCGAGGGGCTCTCGGCAGACACCGAGGGAGAGGACTACCTTTCCCTCATGCGCCAGAACCTCGACGCCTTGAAGGCGGCCAACGGTTGTCAGTGAATCCTGTCCCCGCTGATGTCCCCGTGCAGCTGCTGCACGGGGATGTCGCGCTGTCCGGGCGCCCGGTGCTGCGCGACGTCGACCTGACGGTCGAGCGTGGCGAGTTCGTCGCGCTGATGGGCGCCAACGGGTCCGGCAAGTCGACGCTCGTACGCACCCTGGTCGGCCTCAACCCGCTCTCGGCCGGTCGACTGGAGCTCTTCGGCCGCGCCCTGTCGGGCTTCCACGACTGGTCTCGGGTCGGCTACGTGCCGCAGCGCTCGACGGCCACGGGCGGCGTCCCGGCCTCGGTCTGGGAGGTCGTCGCGTCCGGCCGGCTCACCCACCGCAAGCTGCTGCGGCCGCTGCGCAGCGCCGACCGGGCCGCGATCCGGGCCGCGCTCGAGGTGGTCGGGATGGACGCGTACGCCCATCGCGGGGTCTCCCAGCTCTCCGGCGGCCAGCACCAGCGGGTGCTGATCGCGCGGGCTCTCGCCGGCCGCCCCGAGCTGCTCCTGCTCGACGAGCCCACCGCGGGTGTCGACCTGCCCAACCAGCAGGCACTGGCCGAGGCGCTCGGCCGGCTCAAGGCCGACGGGGCCACGATCGTGCTGGTCGCCCACGAGCTCGGGCCGCTGGCCCCGCTGGTGGACCGTGCCGTCGTCATGCGCGACGGCCGCAAGGCCTACGACGGCCCTCCCCTCTCCGACGCCGACGTCCATGCCCAGGGCTTCGACGCCGCGCACGTCCACTGCGACGACGCCTCGGCCCGCGCCGCCAACGCCGCGGTCCCGACGCCGTTGAAGGAGCTGTGATGACACTCCTCGAGCTCTTCTCGGTCCCGTTCATGCAACGGGCACTGATCGCGGCGTTCCTCGTCGGGATCGCAGCACCGGCGGTCGGCACCTACATCGTGCAGCGACGACTGGCGCTGATGGGCGACGGCATCGGTCACGTCGCCGTCACCGGCGTCGCGATCGGCCTGTGGACGCAGACGTCACCGACCTGGACCGCCGTGGTCGTCGCGATCGCCGGCGCCGTGGTCATCGAAGTCGTGCGCGAGCGCGGCCATGCCGAAGGTGACGTCGCCCTGGCGATGCTCTTCTACGGTGGGCTGGCCGGCGGTGTCTTCGTCACCGGGCTGGCCGGCACCGGCGCCTCCCGGCTCCAGGAGTTCCTCTTCGGCTCGATCCTGACCATCTCGGTCGACGACCTGCTCGTCACGATGGCGCTCTCGGTGGTGCTGATCGTGATCTGCGTCGGGCTCTCGCCGCAGCTGTTCGCCGTCTCCCAGGACGCCGACTACGCCAAGGTCGCCGGGCTGCCGGTGCGGTTCTACTCGATCCTGGTCGCCGTGCTGGCCGCGCTGAGCGTGGTCATCGCGATGCGCACCGTCGGGCTGCTGCTCGTCTCGGCGCTGATGGTCGTCCCGGTTGCGATCGTGCAGCAGCTGACCCGGTCGTTCCGGATGACGCTGCTCGGCGCGATGGGCGCCGGCCTGGCCGCCTCGGTCGGCGGCCTCGTGCTGGCGGCGGTGCTGTCGCGTACCGGCGCCAACGTCCAGCCCGGTCCCAGCATCGTGCTGGTCGCACTGGCCGGGTTCTTCCTGGTCTGGCCGGTCGGCGCCTGGCTACGCCGCCGGCGGGCGCTGAAGGCTCCGTTCCCGGAGTCCTCGCCCGACGAGAAGCCGGTCGACGAGGCCCACCCGCACCACCACGGCGAGAAGTGCGGCCACGTCGCGGTCGAGCACGGCGATCATGTCGACTACATCCACGACGGGCACCGGCACGCGGCGCACGTCGGCGCGGAGGGAGAGCACTATGACGAACACTGACCCTTTGGCGGCTGACTCCCCGAACGCTCTGCGCCCCACCAAGCAGCGGCTCGCGGTCGCCGAGGCGCTGGAGACGTACGACGGCTTCCACTCGGCCCAGGAGATCCACTCCCGCCTCGACGGCGCCGTCGGCCTCGCCACCGTCTACCGCACCCTGACCGCGCTGGCCGAGGCCGGCGCGGTCGACGCGATGCGTTCGGAGGACGGCGAGACCATCTACCGTCGCTGCTCCGACACCCACCACCATCACCTGGTCTGCCGCGGCTGCGGCCGCACCGTGGAGGTCGAGGGCCCCGCCGTCGAGCGCTGGACCAAGACCATGGCCGAGGAGAACGGCTTCACCGACGTCTCCCACACCCTGGAGATCTTCGGCACCTGCACCGACTGCCGTTAGTTCCGCTGGTCAGACGGGGTTGGGGAGGGCACCGCCGTAGCGGCGGTCCCGGGCGGCGTACGTCTCGATGGCGTGCCACAGGTGACGGCGGTCGACGTCGGGCCAGAGCACGTCGGTGAAGACGAACTCGGAGTAGGCGGCCTGCCACAGCATGTAGTTCGACAGCCGCTGCTCGCCCGACGTGCGCCAGATCAGGTCGGCGTCGGCGAGCTCGGGGACGTAGAGGTACTTCTCGATCGTCTTCTCAGTGATCTTGGCCGGGTTGAGGCGACCAGCACGTACGTCCTCACCCATCGCCCGCATCGCATCGGTGAGCTCGGCACGGCCGCCGTAGTTGACGCACATCGTCAGCGTGCAGACGGTGTTGTTCTTCGTCATCTCCTCGGCGACCCTGAGCTCGTTGATCACCGACTTCCACAGCCGCGGCGCGCGGCCGGCCCAGCGGACCCGGACGCCGAGCTCGTTCATCTCGTCGCGGCGGCGGCGGATGACGTCGCGGTTGAAGCCCATCAGGAACTTCACCTCGTCGGGCGAGCGCGACCAGTTCTCGGTGGAGAAGGCGTAGGCGGAGACCGCCTTCACGCCGATCTCGATGGCACCTTCGACGACGTCGAAGAGCGAGGACTCACCCTCTTCGTGGCCCTTGGTCCGGGGGAGGCCACGCTCCTTGGCCCATCGGCCGTTGCCGTCCATGATGATCGCCACGTGCTCCGGGACGAGGTCCTTGGGGACCGGGGGCGGGGTAGCCCCGGACGGGTGGGGTGTTGGGGTACGGACCGGCTTGCTCACGAGGCCCCACCCTAGTCGGCGGATAACCGGCGGGCGGCTGCGGCCTGGGCGGCTGCTGCCCCGGCGGCCGCGCCCCGGGCGGTTGCGGCCTGGGCGGGACCATGGGGCGCTGGGGCGCGTCGTACTCCATCTCCTCCGGCCGCCCGGCCGGGCCGGGGACGGTCAGCGCCCCGATGATCGTGGTGATCGGCATCGCCAGCACCACCCCGATGCCGGCGGCCATCGTGGAGACGATCTCCCCGGCCATCTGCTCGGTCGTCAGCAGCGAGAAGAACGTGCGGTCGTAGAGCTGGATCACCAGCAGCAGGGTCAGCGCGGTGCCGACATAGGCGAACACGATCGTGTAGATCGTCGAGGCGACGTGGTCGCGGCCGATCCGCATCGCGCCACGGAAGACGTCCCAGCGAGACGTGGTCGGTCCGGCAGCGCGCAGCTCCCACACCGCGGATGCCTGGGTGATGGTGACGTCGTTGAGCGCGCCGAGGCCGGCGATGATCACCGCCGCGACCAGAAGGCTCTGCAGGTCGAGCTCGGCGTCGAGCGAGGAGAGCGTCTGACCGCTCTCGGAGCCCAGACCGCTGAGCCGGCTCCCGCCGATCGCGAGGGTGCCGATCAAAGCGGTCACCGCGACCCCGGCGAGCGTGCCTGCGAGCGCCACCGACGTACGCACTGAGAGGCCGTGGGTCGTGTAGAGCACGACGTAGAGGATCAGCACCGAGGAGACCAGCGCGACCCATGCCGCCGGCTCGCCCGAGAGCAGCGCCGGCAGCAGGAACAGCCACACCACCGCGCCCGCGAAGCCCAGGCCGAGCACGGCCATCAACCCGCGCAGCCGGGCGACGGCGATGACGCACACGACGAAGAGGCCGACCAGCAGGAGCAGCGGCGGTCCGCGCTTGACGTCGAAGAAGGCGTACGTCGCCTCTCCCTCCTTCTCCGTGCGCGAGAGCTCCACCTCGTCACCGGTCTCCAGTCCCGAGCGGGCCATCGGCGTCGAGATCTCGACCGCCACCTCGGCGCCGGTGTCGGGTCCGCTGGTCAGCTTCACCGAGGCCTTGTTGCAGCCCTCGGGCGTGCCTTCGGCGGTGCACGGCTCGGCGACCGCGGTCACCTCGGCCGTCTCGAAGACGACGCCGTCGGCGACGAACTCCTGCGATCCCTGCAGCTTCTCGACCGCGGCCCGATCGGGCCACCAGACCGCCACACCGACGACGGTGACCACGGCGACGAGCACCAGCGAGACGGTCAGCACCATCCGCGGCAGCGCCTCGACCTCCACCGCGGCGGCGTGCCCGCCGTGGGAGTGGCCGTGAGAGTGGGCCATCGTTTCCTCAGCTCTCGACGTATTCGAGCGAGCGCAGGTTGCGGTCCAGATGCCAGGAGAGGTACGCAGCGACCAACCCGCTCGCCTGCCTGCTGGTCCGGTCCTCGGCGCCGCCGACGGTATCCCAGTCACCTGAGAGCAGCGCCCCGAGGTGGGTGAGCGTCTCGGGCGCGGGCGTCGCCGAACCCGGCACCCGGCAGGTCGTGCACAGCGCACCACCCATGGAGACGTTGAACCACCGGTGCGGACCCTCCAGCCCGCAGCGCGCGCAGGCCTCGAAGCTCGGCGCGTAGCCGGCAACGGCCAGGGAGCGCAGCAGGTAGGAGTCGAGCACATGTCGGGGCAGCCGGTCGCCCTGGGCGAGCACCCGCAGCCCACCGACGAGCAGCAGATACTGCTGCGGCGCCGGCTCGCCCTCCTCGTGCACCAGCCGGTCGGCGGTCTCGAGCATCGCGGTGCCGGCGGTGTAGCGGTCATAGTCGAGCCCGATGCCCGCGTGGAACAAGGTCAGCGTCTCGGCCTGGGTGATCGTGTCGAGGTTGCGCCCCTCGGCGAACTGCAGGTCGACGTGGGTGAACGGCTCCAGGCGCGAGCCCCACCGCGAGGTGGTGCGCCGCACCCCCTTCGCCACCGCACGCACCCGTCCGTGATGACGGGTGAGCATGGTGATGATCCGGTCGGCCTCACCGAGCTTGTGGGTGCGAAGCACGATGGCCTCGTCGCGGTAGAGGGGCACGGCACTATTCTGCCGCGCCGCACCGACAACCGTGGCAGCGACAGACCCACATCATGTCAACGACGCGTGTGGCTGACCGGCTTCGGTGGACACGTCTCCTATCGTGCCCACCATGAGCTCCGCAGGCATCGACCGCCGCCACGACGACCGCCGGCCGGGCGCCGCGCCGACGCCGCCGGTCACGGTCGTCGACTGGCTGATGCTGGCGCTCGCGATCGTCTCGGTCGCACTGCTGGTCTGGATCACCTTCTGGGACGTACCCCAGGTCTGGGCCGACCGGGTGATCATCGCCGACTACGTGATCTGCGGGATCTTCTTCGTCGAGTTCTGCGTCCGCTGGGCGCGGTCCGGACTGGGCTGGAAGTTCCTGGCTCTCTACTGGTACGAGATCCTCGGCATGATCCCGCTCTCGGACCCGGCCTTCCGTGCCTTCCGGCTGCTGCGGGTGGTGGTCATCTTCCTGCGCCTGATGCGTGCGGCCGACCGTGCCTTCGGCGACCGCGTCTCGGCGTACGTCGTGGGGAGGTTCTCCGGGGCGATCGTCAACGCGATCCGCAAGCCGATCACGGTCGCGGTGCTCGACGAGGTGATCGCGGTGATCCAGACGGGCAACTACACCCGGCACATCTCCAGCGCGATCGAGGAGAACCGCGCCGAGATCGACACGCTCATCATCGACCTGATCCGCCGGGACCAGGCGACCGGAAAGCTGAAGTATCTCCCCTTCCACGACGACGTCGTCCGTCTCGTGGCCGACACGGTGCTGCGCCTGGTCGACGAGGGCCTGGCCGACCCGCGGGTCCACGAGATCATCTCCGACGCCATCCGCGAGTCCGCCAAGGAGCTGCGGGAGAACATCGGCTCGGACGAGTACGCCGCGGTCAAGCGCGACCAGGAGCGGTTCGGGAAGTAGATCTCGTTTTCTTTGCGAAACGACCTGAATCAGGTGTCACCGCAGGCCCTCCCCGCGGTTTCAGGGCATGATTCGGGCATGACTGACCGGCACGGCTCTCGGGGACGGGAGCGATGAGCGCGACCTTCCCGACCCACCTCGGGCGGTTGCAGCAGGTCCGCCACATCGGCGCCGGCGCCTTCGCCTCCGTCTGGCTCTACTACGACCCCGATCTCGACTCCCACGTCGCGGTCAAGGCGCTCTCCCCCGGCTGGGTGTCGAATCCGGAGATCCACCAGCGGTTCCTCCAGGAGGCCCGGCTGCTCCGCTCGGTCGACTCACCCCATGTCGTGCGTGTCTACGACATCGGCCAGACGTCGACCGGCATCCCCTTCTTCGTGATGTCGTACGCCGACGGCGGCTCGGTCGCCGACCTGCTCAAGGGCTCGCCGGGCGGCCTGGACGTGTGCGAGGTCGCCGACATCGTCTCGCAGGCGGCCGACGGACTGATGGCCCTGAAGGCCCGCGGCGTGATCCACCGCGACATCAAGCCCGCCAACCTGCTGCTCACCTCCGAGACCTCCGGCGGCATCGCCGGGGCTCGCCGGGTGATGATCGCCGACCTCGGCGTGGCCCGCTCGCTCGATTCGCTCAACGAGGTCACCCGCGACATCGGCACCCCGTCCTACATGGCGCCCGAGCAGCTCGACCCGGACCTGCCGATCGACCACCGCGCCGACGTACGCGCTCTCGGGGCGGTCGCCTGGGCTCTGCTCGCCGGCCGCTCCCCCGCCCCCGCGCTCGGGCTCACCTCCCGGGTGCCGGAGGCAGGAACCGTACGTCCCCTCCCGGCCTCGATCAGCCAGGCCATCGGCCGGGCGCTGGAGCCCCGGGCCGGGGACCGCTGGCCCGATGCCCGCTCGTTCGGCGACGCCCTTCGCGCCGCCGCGCAGGGCACCCGTACGCCACCGGCTCACGCGGCGCCCCAACCTCCGCCGCCCACGTCTCCGTGGCAGAAGTCGGCGGCTCAGGTGCCGCCCGTCGGCCCGCCCAGCGTGCCACCACCCAGCGGCTCGCCGTTCGACCAGCCGACCACGGTGCCGACGGGCGCCGGGTCCCAGCAGCGCCCGAAGAAGCGCACCGGCCTGCTCGTCGGCGGCGCGATCGCGGCGGTCGTCGTGATCGGGCTCGTCGCCGGACTGATCCTCTTCTTGGGCCGAGGCGGCGACATCCCCGAGGCCGGGGAGTGCCGCGACCTCGACTTCGACGCGGGCAACACGTTCGTCGACGAGACCGCCCCGGTCGACTGCTCCGAGCCCCACACGCTCTACACGTTCCACGTCGCCACCGACGTGAAGAACTACAACGACAACGAGGCCGCCGGCGCCGCCTGCTACAGCCGCATCGAGACCGGCCTCGGGCTGCGCCCCGAGATGTTGGCCCGCACGGCCTACCTGGTCAACTGGTACTGGCCCAAGGAGTCGACCTGGAACGACGGTGACCGTTACGTCAGGTGCGACATCGTCGTGACCGTCCTGAAGGCCCCGCTGATCGACCTGCCCGAGGACCCGATTCCGGCCCCGGCGGACCTGCGCGCCTGCATCGACAGCACCGTCGACAAGATCGTGCACTGCGGGACCACCCACGACTACGTGGTCGTCGACACCTTCGAGATGACCGGTGACACCTACCCCGATCAGGCCGAGACCAACGTCCAGGGTCTGGCGGGCTGCCCGACGGAGGCGACCATGTTCCAGCCTCCGTTCGAGTCCGCCTGGAACTCCGGCAGCCGGATCGGCCTCTGCGCGAAGTACGACGCCGAATCCTAGGCCTCTCTAGGAGATCAGCGGCGCCAGTCGCCTGACCGCCTCCCGGAGGCGGTCAGGGGTCGTCGCGGCGTAGCCGATCACCAGGCCGGGTGGCCCCTCTCCCTGACGATGCCGGGACAGCGGGTGGACCGCGATGCCCGCCTCGAGGGCGGCCTCGGCGACCGCGGTGTCGTCGAGCCCGTCGGGAAGGGTCGTCAGGACATGCAGCCCGGCCGCGACACCTCTTACCCGAACGGTCGGCAGATGCTCGGCGAGCGCCTCGAGCAGGGCGTCGCGCCGGGCCTTGTGTCGCTGTCGCACCAGCCTCAGGTGACGCTCGAAGGCCCCCGAGGTCAGCATCCGCGCCAAGGTGATCTGGGGCAGCGCCGGGCTGGCGAGGTCGAGCCAGTAGCGAGCCTCGACCAGTTCCTCATGCATCCCCGGCGGGGCGATCAGCCACCCGATCCGCATCGCCGGCGCGAGCGTCTTCGACACGCTGCCGAGGTGGACGACCCGGTCGGGTGCGAGCACCTTCACCGCGGCGACGGGCGGCCGGTCGTAGCGGTGCTCGGCGTCGTAGTCGTCCTCGATCACCAGCCGGTCCGGCCCTGCCCGGACCCACTCGACCAGCGCCCGCCGGCGCTGGGGTGAGAGCACGACACCGGTCGGGAACTGGTGCGCGGGCGTGGCGACGACGGCGTCGACCCCGCTGGCTCCGAGCGCCGCCACGTCCAGGCCGTCGTCGTCCACGGATACGGGAACGGTCGTCATCCCCCACCGCTGCAGGTGCACCCGGGCGCCGTACGACCCCGGATCCTCGAACCCGATCGTGGTCCGGCCGCGTTCGTCCAGCCACCGGGCCAGGAGCACCAGACCCTGGGCGACACCGTTGATCACCAGGATCTCGTCGGGCGAGACGGTGATACCCCGCGTACGCCCCAGCCAGACCGCGAGCGCCTCCCGGAGCACCGGAACGCCACGCGGATCGCCATAGCCCAGGTCGGTGCTGCCGACCTCGGCGAGCACCTCCCGCGAGGCCCGCGCCCAGGCCGCCCGCGGGAAGGCGGACAGGTCAGGCACTCCCGGGGAGAGGTCCAGCTCGGGCGTCGGCAGGCGCGTGGCGGCACCGAGCCGGCGTACGGCACCGGGAACGGCGCTCACCCGCGTCCCGCCGCCACTGCGGGCCGAGAGCAGTCCCTCGTCGGTGAGCCGCTGGTACGCCTCGACGACCACCCCGCGCGAGACACCGAGCTGGGTGGCGAGGGTGCGCGATGCCGGCACCCGCGCGCCGACCGCCAGCCGGCCGTCGGCAACGGCCTCGCGCAGCGCGCCGGTGAGCCAGGTCGCCAGCCCGCCCGGCGGCACACCCGCCGGGTCGAGCTGGAGGAAGTCGGCCCCGGTCACTTGGTCCACTCTGCCATGTCGATCTTGGTTCTGTCTTCCGGACCAAGTCGGCGCGAACCTTGTCGTCATGAGCATCGATGCCCTCCGCCGCCCCGACACCCTCACCGCAGAGTCCGGTGGAGCATCGCCCCATCGCGGCACCCTGCTCGGGATCGCGTTCGCCGCGGCCGGGATGGTCTGCGTGGGCAGCAGCGTCGCCGTCTCGGCGGCGATCACCGATGCCCCGCTCTTCACCCTCCAGTCCGTCCGCTACGCCCTCGCCGCCGTGCTCCTGCTCGTGGTGGCCCGCGTCACCGGCTGGCGGGTGCCGCGCCCGCGCGGCTGGGAGTGGCTCTGGCTCGCCGGGGTGGCGACCGTGGGGCTGGTGCTCTTCAACGTCGGCGTCGTACGCGGCGTCGCCCACGCCGAACCTGCGGTGATCGGGGTGGCGGTGGCCGCGGTCCCGATGCTGCTCGCGGTCGTGCCGGCGATCGCGACCCGCACCCTCCCGGCGCGTGGGGTGATCGTCGGAGCCACGGTCGTGACGACCGGCGCCGTCCTGGTCCAAGGCTTCGGACGGACCGATGCGGCGGGCGTCGGCTACGCGCTCCTGGTGCTCGTCTGCGAGGCGGGCTTCACGCTCCTGGCGGTCCCGGTGCTGCGGCGTCTGGGCGCCTTCGGCGTCTCGTTCCACTCGGTGTGGATGGCGGCGGCCGGCATGGCCGTCATCGGTGTGGTGGCCGAGGGGCCGGCGGCGGTCACCACGCTCGACACCGTCGACCTGCTCGCGGCGCTCCACCTGGCCGTGGTCGTCACCACGCTCGCGTTCCTGCTCTGGTTCACCGCGGTCGGGCGCCTCGGCTCCGGGCGCGCCGGCCTGCTGACCGGCGTCGTGCCCGTGGCGGCGGCCGCCCTCGGCGTACCTCTCAACGGGATCGCGCCCGGCCCGATGGTCTGGCTGGGCACAGCCGTCGTCGCGCTGGGCCTGGTGCTCGGCCTGCGCGGCGGCGCCGCCG
>NZ_JBHVKN010000054.1:0-27124 GCF_042798075.1 Nocardioides sp. NPDC057772 | reverse complement strand
TGTCTTTGTACGTCCTATTCGCCGGGCACGCTCACCGCGAGGATCCACAGTGCGCCTGCCGTCAGCGCCAGCAGCGCCACGTCGAACCAGCGGTTGCGCACCGCCAGCATCCCCGCGTCCTTCGTACGCAGCACCGCACGCCCCAGCGACGCGGCCCCCACCCCGGCGGCGAGGACGATGATCCCCACGCGCCAGTGGCCGAAGCCGACGAGCCCGAGACCGACGATCGCCGCCGTCAGCACGCCGAGGTAGACGAACCCGCCGATGGTCGAGGGGAAGCTGCGTACGTCTTGGGGGTCCGTCTTCTCGTGCTCAGGGGCCACCGTCACCGGTGCAGGAGCCGCCGGTGTGGGGCTGAGCGGGGGATGCACGGACACGTGTCAGAGCCTTTCGAGAGCCTTCTCGGCGCTGAGGACGATATTGGAGAGCAACATGGCGCGTGTCATCGGACCCACCCCACCCGGGTTCGGAGACACCCAGCCAGCCACGTCCCACACGTCCTCGGCCAGGTCTCCTGCGATCTTACCGTCGACCCGGGAGACACCGACGTCCAGCAACGCCGCGCCGGGCTTGACCATCTCCTTGGTGATGATGCCGGGCACGCCCGCGGCGGCCACCACGATGTCGGCGTTGCGGGTGTGGGCGGCCAGGTCTCGGGTGCCGGTGTGGCACAGGGTGACCGTGGCGTTCTCGGAGCGCCTGGTCAGCAGCAGCCCCAGCGGACGCCCGACGGTCAGCCCACGACCGACCACGACGACCTCGGCACCGTTGATCTCGACGCCGTGACGACGCAGCAGCTCGATGCAGCCCACCGGGGTGCACGGCAGCGGACCGTCCTCACCGAGGACCAGCTTGCCGAGGTTGTGCGGGTGGAGCCCGTCGACGTCCTTCTCGGGCGCGACCCGCGAGAGCAGCGCGAACTCGTCCAGACCGGTCGGCTGCTGGATGAGGAAGCCGGTGACGGCCGGGTCCGCGTTGAGCTCGTCGATGACCTTCTCGACCTCGGCCTGGGTCGCGGTGGCGGGCAGGTCGACACGGGTCGAGGCGACGCCGATCTCGGCGGCGTCCTTGTGCTTGGCGTTGACGTACCAGTGCGAGCCGGGGTCGTCGCCGACCAGCACGGTGCCGATGCCCGGGGTGATGCCCTGGGCCTTCAACTTCTCGACGCGCTCGGCGAGCTCGGCCTTGATCGCCTTCAGCGTCGCGGTGCCGTCCAGCTTCTGTGCTGTCACTTCTTCATCCTGTCACTCTGGGCTGTGGTTTCGGCGTAGTGGGCGGGCTGTGTCTGTCCGTCTAGGTATGCAGGGAAACCGTCACTTCCCACGCGGAGTTCCGCGCGGGAAGTGACGGATCGGCTGCATACCTAGACGAACATACGGCGCGCTCAGTGTGCGAAGTGGCGCGTGCCGGTGAAGTACATCGTCACCCCGGCCGCCTCGCACGCCTTGATGGTGACCTCGTCGCGGATGGAGCCGCCGGGCTGGACGATCGCCTTGACGCCGGCGTCGATCAGGATCTGCGGGCCGTCCTCGAAGGGGAAGAAGGCGTCGGAGGCGGCGACGGAGCCGCGGGCACGCTCGGCGCCCTCGGCGAGGGTGTTGGCACGCTCGACGGCCAGGCGGCAGGAGTCGACGCGGTTGACCTGGCCCATGCCGATACCGACCGCGGCACCGTCGCGGGCCAGCAGGATCGCGTTGGACTTGGCGGAGCGTACGGCCTTCCAGGCGAACGCCAGGTCGGCCAGGGTCGCCTCGTCGGCGGCCTCGCCGGTGGCCAGGGTCCAGTTGGCGGGGTCGTCGCCCTCGGCCTGGAACGTGTCGGTGTGCTGCATCAGCAGGCCACCGCTGATCGGCCGGGTCTCGACACCGGTGGTCGCGAGCGGCTCGGCGACGAGGATGCGGATGTTCTTCTTACCCTGCAGGATCTCGACGGCGCCGTCCTCGTAACCGGGCGCGACGATCACCTCGGTGAAGACCTCGGCGACCTGCTCGGCCATCTGCTTCGAGACCGGTACGTTGGTGGCGATCACGCCGCCGAACGCGGAGACCGGGTCGCACTCATGGGCGCGGCGGTGGGCCTCGGCGACGTCCGCGCCGACCGCGACGCCGCACGGGTTGGCGTGCTTGATGATCGCGACGGTCGGCTGGTCACCCTGGTCGTAGGCCGCGCGGCGGGCGGCGTCGGTGTCGACGTAGTTGTTGTAGGACATCTCCTTGCCGTGCAGCTGCTCGGCGGCGGCCAGCCCGCCCGGACCGAAGCCGGAGCGGTAGAGCGCGGCCGGCTGGTGCGGGTTCTCGCCGTAGCGCAGCACCGCCTGGCGGTCCCAGGTCGCGCCGACCCACGCCGGGAAGCCCGACCCGTCGGAGGTGTCGGTGAGCACGTTGCCCATCCAGGAGGCGACCTGCACGTCGTACGTCGCGGTGTGCACGAACGCCTTGGCGGCGAGCTGCTGGCGCTCGGCCAGCGTGAAGCCACCGGTCTTGGCGGCCTCGAGCGCGCGGGCGTAGTCGGCGCCGTCGGTGACGATGGCGACCGAGGCGTGGTTCTTGGCGGCGGCGCGGACCATCGAGGGGCCACCGATGTCGATCTTCTCGATGCAGTCCTGCTCACCGGCGCCGGAGGCGACCGTGTCGGCGAACGGGTAGAGGTTGACGACCACCAGGTCGAACGGCTCGACCTCGAGCTCCTCGAGCTGGGCGACGTGCTCCGGGAGACGGCGGTCGGCGAGGATGCCGGCGTGCACGCGCGGGTGCAGCGTCTTCACCCGGCCGTCGAGGCACTCGGGGAAGCCGGTCAGGTCCTCGACCTTGGTCACCGGCAGGCCGAGCTTCTCGATCAGCGCCGCCGAGCCGCCGGTCGAGACGAGCTCGACGCCGGCTTCGTGGAGGCCCTTGACCAGGTCGTCGAGACCGGTCTTGTCGTAGACGGACACCAACGCCCGCTTGATCGCGATCTGGTCCTGCACAGCCACAGCAAACTCCCCATCGGTCGATGAATTCGATGAGGGGCACCCAGGCGGTCGATGCCGTCTCTTTACACTCCCCGGTGGTCCCCCACCTGCGCCAGTCGTGTGCTCGTCACTCTAACCGTTCAGGCGCGCCCGAACCGAACCCGCCGGCCGTCCACGGTGTAGCCCTCACGGGCGATCCTCCCGACGGACTCGACGAGCATCGAGCGCTCGACGACCTTGATCCGCTCGTGGAGCGTCTCCTCGGTGTCGTCGTCCTCCACCGGCACCGTCACCTGGGCCATGATCATCCCGGTGTCGACCCCCGCGTCGACGATGAACAGCGTCGCCCCGGTCACCTTCACCCCATACTCGAGCGCGTCCCGCGCCCCATGCATCCCCGGGAAGCTCGGCAGCAGCGCCGGGTGGGTGTTGAGCGTCTTCCCCCCGAACCGGTCGAGGAAAGCGGCTCCCACGAGCTTCATGAAACCGGCGGAGACCACCAGATCAGGCTCGTACGCCGCCACCGACTCGGCCAGGGCCGCATCCCACTCCTCGCGCGACCCGAAGTCCTTGACCCGGTGCACGAAGGTCGGGATCCCGGCGTCGGTCGCCCGGGTCAGCCCCTGGATCCCGTCGCGGTCGGCCCCGACCGCAACGACCTCCGCCCCGTACTCCGGGGACGCGCAGGCGTCCAGCAGTGCCTGGAGGTTGGTGCCCGAGCCGGACACGAGGACGACGAGACGAAGAGCCACGAAGGTCACTGTAGATCAGGGCAAACCTTGCGCCCGCGCCACCCAGACCGAGGTCAAGGTCTTCGGCTCGTCACCCGTCGTCGTACTCCCACCCCGCCTCGGCAAGACTTCTCCTCGCATCAGCAGCGTCCTGCGAGCCCGCGAGCGCTTCATAGGAAGCAATAGCCTCCGCCAGTAACTCGTGTACGTCACCGCCGAGAACCTCATGCAGGACAGCAGCCAGATTGCGATCAGACAGGTCGTCGTACACCGCCGCAAAGATCGCCGCGCGGCGTGACGCATCAGCGTGAACAAGTCCCACGTCGCGCAGGAGTTCTGCGCAGACTTGCAGGTGTTGCGGCAATGACATCTCGTCACCAACCACTTGGCGACGCCGGTTCATGCAAAATAGCGTCAAAATTGACGCCTTGGGCAGACGCACCTCGTAGGAACTTTGCATCGGACGTATAGATCGGCGTGCCCATCTGGTCCGCCGTGCCAAAGATGATCTTGTCGTTCGTCCCGACCTTCTTGGTCTCCTGGAGCGTCTGCGCTCTTGCGCTTGGATTGTCGTCAACGACTCGTAGTCGGCCGCGCAATTTTTGCGCCAGACTCGATTCATTCGGCCCCGCCAGCCTTGCAACTGCCGAAGACCACTCATCGAAAGCCGTCTGAGACATGTATAGATCGTACGCGGCAAGGTCCGTTCTCAGTCGCGCGCCGATGGATGTATTCGTGATATATGCGCGTGCGGTTCCCGAGTCCAGCGAGACCGCCTCCCTTGAGTCGTCGCGGTCTCGCTTCTTCTTGGTAGTTCGGGCCTTTGCGCGTTCCGCGGCGGCTCGGTCTTTGGCCTCCTCGATCCGTTCTGCTTCGGCGGCCCTCTTTCGAGCAGCTTCGGCTGCGGCAGCCCTGGCACGCGCGTCGATGGCAGCTTGTTTCGCCCGCTCCGCGGACAACGACGTTGCCGCCGCCACTACAGTCACGCCGAGGAGTGATGCAACGGTATTCTTGAGACTAGCGCTCCAACTGGAGGCCGCCGCGCCCGCGACTGCGGGGCTGACGGTTGCGCCACCCCCACCGCCTCCTGTGTCCGTGAGCCACATCAGTCCACTGGGATCGCTGAGGGTGACTGGATTCTGGGCGCTGTAGGCATAGGCGTTGAGGTGCTGTGCCTGGGCCGGATCGAGCAGCGGGTCCGGAGAAACAAACGCCCCGGTCTCCTGGTCGTAGTAGCGGGCACCGATCTGGGTCAGACCGGTGGTGTCGTTCGACTTGCCGAGGAACCCGCGGTCACCCGGGGTCCCGTTCCCATCCCGGTCTCCTACGCTCGCTGCCGCAGTGGCGTTCTTGCCGCGAACGCGACCGAATGGGTCGGCGTACTGCTTACGGACCGACGCAGGTGTCCAGGTGGTGTTGGGGATCGCGACGATCGGGGTGCCGTGGTGGTCGTTGACCAGGGAGGTGACCCCGCCCAGGCCACGCTGGTCGCGTACGGCGATGGTTTCGCCGTTGAAGGTGTAGTAGCGATGGGCGGAAACGTTCCTGGTCGAGTCGCGTGGGATGGTGACTTCTTGGCCGCCGGGGAGGTAGATCGTGACCGCCTCCGCGTCCGCGCGAATGACGCGGTCGCCAGCACCTGTGTAGACGTACTCGGCCTCGCCGAGCTCGTCGACGACTCCGTCAGCACACGTTTCACCGGTGGTGAGGGTCTTGACTAGCTTCCCTTCCCGGTCCCAGCACATCGCCTGGGCCACGGACCGACGGGCCGCCGCGCCTTCCGCGGTGCGGGCGCCGTTGTGGATGGCGGCGATCTCAGTCGAGGACAGGGCTTGGGAGTACAACCCCATTTTCGCGACGGAGACGGGTGAGAAAAACTGGCCCGCGGTGGTGGAGCTGGCATCTGCGCCGACGAAGAACCCGTTGCGCCCGAGGTTGCCAGGACGCTTCAGCGGTCCCGGAGCCTCGATGCTGGCGGCGAGCTGACCGTCGAGGTAAAGGCGGGCGGTGTCGCCGTCCCAGGTACCGATCGCGTGGTACCACTTCCCGGCCGTGATGGCGGCCTGAGCTTGGCGGTAGCCACCGTCGGTAAAGATGTTGAAGGTGAGTTTGCCGTCGTATACCACCATGGAGGCACCACCACCCTCCTTGGCTGAGCACACCGAGTGCTCGGTCGTGTTGGGGAGAGTGCCGTTGTCCTTCATCAGGCACTCGATGCTCATCTCGTCGGTGAGCTTGTCCCACTGGGCATCGCCCATCGCGTAGGAGTAGGCGTCATCGACACCGTCGAACTTGGCGACCTTCGACCCGGCCAGCCCCAGCTTCGTGCGGCGTGCCGCATCGAGGGTGGTGTCGTCGATGACGGCGGGGGTGCCGTGCTTGGTCATCGTTCGGCCCTGGGCGTCGTCGGTCGGGGTGCCGTCGGTGTAGTCGACATCGAGGACATCGGCCTCGGGGACCGTCACCTCGGCAACCTCCGTCCCGGTCCGGGTCTCCTGTCCACCGGTGGCGGTGTAGGTGAAGTTACGGGCCGGGAGCTGGGTCGTGGTCCCGTTCGCAGCCTTCGACGTACCGGTGATCGAGGTGACCGCGTGCGGGCCTGCATTCCCGGTCTGCGTGTAGTCGTAGTCGGTGGTCTCGGTGACCCCGGTCAGCCCGTCGCGGTAGGTCTGAGTCTCGCGGTTGCTGTTGAGCGGGTTGTAGGTGTAGCCGATCTGGTAGGGCGCCGGACCTGCCAGGGCCGGGTTGCCTGGATCGCCGGTGCCGCACTCCGTCCCCAAGGCTGGGGTCCAGGCGTGCTTCAAGCGCGCGAGGTTGTCGTAGACGAAGCACTGCTTCTCCCCGCGCGCACCAACACCGGTGTCGCCGCCGAGGGCGGTATTGGTGGGGGTGTCGGTGATCTCGGTGACGTTGCCCGAGTCCGTGTACTGGTAGGTCTGGTTCAGGTCGTTGCCGGTGATGCCCTCTCGCTTGAGCATCTGCCCGGTGAGCCGGCCGGTGGTCGGGTCGTAGGTGCGGGAGAGCGCGGCGGAGTAGGTGTTGCCGAGGTCGGCGAGCTCGAGTCGGCCGAGGTCGTCGTAGTGAGAGTCGGCGACATAGGTGCCCCACCCGAATCCGCCGCCCATCCAGCGGGGCTTCGAGGCCTGGTCATAGAACGTCGTGACGCGCTCAGAGCCCAGGATCGTGGCAGAGTCGGTCGCCGCGACTTTGGAGGTCGTCTGGGACTTGATCTGACCATCAGCCATGTAGGTGTAGTCCACGCTCGCGGACTCAGTCGAGAGCCGCGCCAGCGCCTCAGGGATGTCACCGGCCGGCCCTGCACCCTCACCTGTGCCATCGCCGGTGGCTGCTTGGGGGTAGTCCAGAGTGGTCGTCAGCGGCCGGTAGGCGTCATCGACTTTCCCGGTGCGGGTGGTGTAGTCGCCCTCGCTGGTGTGTCGGGTGGTTGCGTGCTCGATCCCGAGCATCCCGGCCGTGTCGGGGTCGGTGTTCGGGTCGCCGTCGTAGGCGTGCTCGACCCGGATGTTCCCACCGATCGTGTCGTCACGCATCGTGAGTGGACGGCCGAGCTTGTCGTAGGTGTAGGCGATCGTCTTGCCGGCGCCGTTGGTCACCGTCTTCGGCTGACCGTCGCTGGTGTAGGTCGTCGCCGTGTTGCCAGCATCGGGGTCCTCGGCGAGGGTCTGTCGCCCGGCGAAGTCGTAGGTGTAGGACCAGGTCGTCCCGGCGGGGTCCTTGAGCCCGATCAGCTGCCCGGCCTGGTCGTAGGTGTAGGTGGTGTCTTGGGTCGCGGCGCCGTCGTGCTGCCGCCGGAACCTGGTCTGGCCCAGGGCGTCAACGATCGTGGTGGTCTTGATCCCGCCCTGCGGCGGGGTGACTGTGGTCGCCTTGCCGTTGTAGGCGGTTAGGGTGCGCCACTTCTCGTCGTAACCGTTGGTCGACGGGTCGGACCACAAGATCTCGTCGGTAACGCGACCCGCGGGGTCGTAGAGCCAGGAGACCATCTTGTCCGGCTCGACAATCGTCTTGTAGTTCAACAACTCCGCGGTCGGTTTCCCGGTAATTGAGACCCATGGGCCGTACGTTTTCTCCTTCTCCCCGGCAGTGTTGTAGACCGTGTGGGTCATCACGCGGGTGTCAACCGCCTTGGAGCGGTTCTGATAGGAGTCGCCAGTGTTCGCGGACTCGGCCTGGGTCTGGATCTCGCGGCCCAAGCCGTCGCTGATCGCGACCGCTGTGTGGTAGCCGTCCCCCTGAGCGTTGAGGGTCTGGGTCGTGACCGCGTTCATGCCGTTGGCGCGGTCGGTGTAGTCGTACTTGACCGAGGCCTTGCCGATGCTGGCGTGCTGCGGATAGGTCACGGTCAGCAGACGGCCCAAGCCGTCATAGCTGGCCTTCGTGATCTTCTCGTTGAGGTCCTTCGCCTCGAGCACGACACCGAGGAACGGGTCGTACTTCTTCGAGGTCACGAACGCCGGCCGCCAACCAGTTGTGCCGTCGATGTCACCCTGGCTGGTGGTGACCTGGTCGACCAGACCGGCGCCAGCCGGGGCGTAGGTGGTCGTCGTGGTCCGGTCAACCGCGGGGTCGTCTGGGTAGAGGGTCTCGCTGACCGTCCGGCCGAGGGCGTCCGGGGTGGTCTTGCTGGTGCGGACCATCCCGGCCCGGCCAGCACCGTCCATCGTGCCTGCCTTGACCGCACCGACCGTGGTCGAGGTGGTGGCGACCTTCGGGTCGATGGCCCAGGTCTCGATCGGGATCCCGTCGGCGTTGAGCTTGATGACCTCCTCACTGAGCAGGTCCGAAGGCGCGACCGCGTCGAGATCGGTCGAGGAAGGGCAGGCACCGACATCGGCAGCGGTCGTCTTCAGCGTTTGAGTGCGCCACACCAGGCCGCGCTGGTTCGCGAGGCCAGAAGGGGCAGTGGGATCGCGGTGGGCATACGCCATCCGGACACACGTGTCATCAGAGTCCGTGCCCAGGTCACCGCGTTCGCTGACCTTGGTCGGCTGACCGTGCTCATCGAACGTGGTCGAGGACAGGGTGCGGAAGTCCAGACCAGTCGAGGTGTCGCCGGTTGCGTCGTAGGAGAAACCATAGTCGTTCGACCCAGTGACCCGGGTGGCTTCGAGCTTGCCCTTGGTCGCCACGGGTGCGGAGATGTCGGTCCTCGTGACGGTCTCAGAGACCTTCTTACCCTCGTTGAACGAGACCGTGGCGAACACGTCTCCGACACGTGCGTCCTCATTGTCGGCGACCGAGACCTTGTGTCCCTCCGCGCCTGCAGTCAGTGTCTGGGATGCCTTGCCGCGGTAGTAGAAAGTCTGGACCGGGCTGGTCGCCTCCGTGCCGACGCCTTGGGTGGTCTTGACCCATTTGAAGCCGCGGAACTCTGAATAGGTGAGGTTCTTGGGGTCGGTGATCGCCGCTACCGGCTCGGCCCAGAACGCGCCACCGGCGGTGTCGTAGCTGTAGTGGGTCTCGGTCGGTGCCGAACCCGTCGGCAGGATCGCCGCATCGGCGGGGTTGGACGATCCGGAGGCGACGATCGAGGAGACGACGTACTTCTGGAACCAGTCGATGATCGGCTCGGGCTCTTCGGTATCGCCAGCCACGCTCATCCACTTGATCGGGAAACACAACCTCTTGTTCCCCGCGCCACCGTTTCCGCCGGGGTCCGTGGCGGCGGGCTTGGTGTCACAGCCCCCCTTGTAGTTGATCGAGACACTCGCGCCGGACTCGGTGCGAATGGCGTTCAGGCGTGGGCGCCACATGCCGGCCGCATTGTCGGTGGAGGCGTCGAGCCGGTTTTTCATCGCTACCCAGCCCAGCTCCACCGACGGCAAAGTGACATCAGGGGCGTTTGTCGAGCCGCCACGGCCGATGTGGGTGATCTTGTCTAGACGCAGAATTCGGCCCGTGCCACCCTTGCCCAGCGAGTAGTCACCCGGGCTGAACCACGACTGGCCAAGCTGCCACTCATCAACCGTCACGTTGGCGCCAGCACTCGTGCTGGAGGCTTCGGTACGAACGCCGATGAGCTGCTTGGTGGTGTAGAACGCCGGGGAGACCTTCTCCTTGCACTCGGTCGCTTCCGCAGCACAGCGCAGATCGGTCGGGACGTCGGTCTTGGTGACGCCAGCGTCGGACCACTCACGCGCCGTGGTTTCGAAGATCACTTTCGCCGGCGCGTTCGTCGGGGTGTCGGGGGCGTTCGTGACCTCGCGGGTTCCGTATTCGATCCGCTTCAACCAGCCACCCGGCTGATACTGGCGCACCTTCTCGCCCATGTCCGCGCCATACGCGGCGGTGTTGGAGCCATAGAAGTAGGTCATCGAGTTCCCAGTCGGGTCCACGACATAGTCCAGGTTCCACCGCCACGCCTGCTGAACGGCCGAGGCCGCGAACGAGGAGTTGTAGCCCGGCTCACCCGGGTGGTTGCCGTAAACCGGGGTCGTCCACGTCGAGTTCAGTGCCTCGCCCTCGACCGCGGCGCGGTCACGGCCGAAGTAGTAGACGGTCCCATCGACACCGGTGACCTTCCAATACTCACCACTGGCATCCCGCAACCCGGCCGGAACACCATCCGGGGCCGGGGCGCCAGACAGGTGTTGGATCTTGGTGCCGTCGATGTCCTTGGGGAGCCATTCGCCGGTCTCATCATTCTTGACCAGGGCGACCGAGGTTCCGCCCAGCATCAGCGTCGCGTTGTCAACGCCCCAGCACAGGTCGCCGGTGCGATGGGTCTTGTTGTTCGCCGTGGTGCCGGACTTGTCGTCGCGGTCGTCATCACAAGGGACATAGGAGCGCTCGATATAGCCCGGCTCCATGTCGAAACCCTCACCCACCCATGAGGTCTGGTTGTTGGTCGAGGCCACCCGACCATCCGAAGACGCCGAGGAGTAGGACAACCCGAGCTGCGGCACCAGTCCGCCAGCGGTCTCGGGGACATCGATCGGATACGACCAGGTGAACCCGCCTGTGGCGCCCGACGTGCCCCACGTCGAGGATGGCGCCAACGAGGTCGCCGACCAGTCCCCGCCTTCTCCTGCGGATCCAGGGGTCTGTGGCGAGGTCGTGGTCAAAGCCGAGATCGCACCCTCGCTCTCGGGCTCGACCGCCTGCCGATCACTGACTGAGCCATTGGACTTCGTCGACTTCGGAGATGCAGACGTCGACGAGCTTGGCGATGCCGACTGAGACTCTTCGGGAGCTGCCGTAGCGCCATCGCTGGGCGACGGCTCAGCCGACCCAGTCGAAGCGTCCACGCTCGGGGCCGTACTTGCGCTCTGCCCGGCAGAAGACTCTGCGGACGGCGAAGACTGCGTCCCGGTCGACTCGTCGTCACTGGTCGACTTCTCACTCGATGCGGCCGGGGCCTTGGCGGCTGGCTCTGATGAAGGAGCCGCTGCCGGAGCCGCCAATGGCTCCTCTCCTGGATCGGGCTCCGGCTCGGGCAGCCGCTCGACGTCATCGACGACACCCTCGATGGTGTCTTCAGAATCAACCGTCTCCGCGGCCGGAGCCAAGGCCTCGGCGGTGACGTCGGTCGGGTCCGGCAGCGCCGCGAGTGCCGCGTCGAAGGTCTCCTCACGAGAATCCACCGGAGCCGTCAGTTCGTCCTCGGTGAACACACCGATCGTGGTCACCGAGGCCTGCGCCGGGGCGCCCACGGCGACGCTCAGCATCGCCCAGGACATGCCCGCAGCGGTCAGGACGCCTGCGGCCCGGGCCGCCCGGCGCGCGAGAGATACGTTGGTTGAAGTGCTCATGATCCTTGTTCGCTTCTTCTCGCGCGTCAGTTCTGGGTGGGGTTGAGGAACTTGTCCTCGTCTTGGCCTTGCCACGCCTCAGCGCCCTGACACATCCGACGGACCTTCGCCTCAGCGAGCACGTCGCCCTTGAAGATCCGGATGTTGTCGATCACGCCATTGATTCGGTCAGAGGGGTTGCCCTGGTAGAAGCCGTGGCCGACGTAGAACTTCCCGCGCGGCAGCGCCAACGGGCCGGTGAAGGTGGCATCCGAGCGGAACACCTCCGCGTCCTCGGGTGCATCAGGAGTCCCGATCTGACACGTCCACAACCGCAACCTGTCATCGGCATCTGTCGCTGCGCCCTTGTCGTACTCGGCGGTCAAGTGGACCCACTCGCCGAACTTCGCCGCGCTCTTGGCGTAGACCAACTTCGAGGCGTTGTTCTTGTCTCGAACGATGAAGGCCCAACACCCCGTGCCCGGGGCCGGACAGTCCGCAGTCGACGTCGACGCGTTCGGGAGATATCCCAAACGGAACCCATCGTTCCCGCCCAGTTCCTGGGACAGGACCGTGCCCCACGCGTTCGGATTGAACGAAGCATCCAGTTTCACGTGCACAGAGATCACGAACGACTGTTTGGTATCGATCACCTGCGCCTCAGTGTGCACGTCCTCGTCCGCGATGCCAGCGAACCCCAACGCGAAGTCGTCATCACGAGCACCGAACGCCCCGTGCGGGCCCTGGACCGAGTAATCGACGCCATCCAGAACCAGTGTTCCTGCCGGCTCCTGTTCCCCGGTGTCCTTGACCGAGACGTCACGTCCCGGGGCACTGACGTCGTCGAAGGACCAGATGCCGTCCTCACGCGCGGTCGCGACCGTGAACTTCAAGGTGCCCGGGTTCGACTTGTTCAACGCCTTGTCGTATGTCGATGCCGTCAACGTAATTGAGTTCGCCACCGTCGGCGCCCAGCACACCACGATCGACGTGCTCGTCGAAGACACCGTTGTCACACTGGCCTGAGGCGAGAACTTATACTCGTACTTCACCACGTCGGAGGAGTTCGCGCCTCGTTTGATCCGGAAACATCCGGTCTGCCCGACTCCGCCCAAGTCCATGTCGGGGTCGTCATAGACCGCCTGGGCCCTGGGATCATCGCTCAGCTTCAACACGTCGAACGTCGGTGCACCCGGGTCGGTCCGATCGACCCCGAACTCGCACCACGCTGACGCCGCTGATCCGAACGCCACATCGCCTGGGCGAGTCTTGGCAATATCGACGTTGTCATACGCCGTTGCGCGCCACCGATACGTTGCCGTGCCCAACGATGGCATCCCCAGCCCAGAGGTCGTGTGGGCGCTCGTGGATCCACGCTCGGAGGTGTAGCCCGAGGTCCACGCCGTCGACCATGCTCCCGAGGAATACTTCTGCAAGGTGAACCGCACCCGCGAGTTGTCCCCGTCCGGGTCGCTGGCCAAGGCCGACAACAAGGGGCCACCTTCGTTCAACAGCGGCCGACCCGAACCGGTGGTGCAGCCCCGTCCATCGGTCGACATGCTGGTCGGCGTATTCGGGGCCCGGTTGTACTCCACCTCGAGCTTCGCATCCCACCGATACCGCTTCCACCCCGCCATCGAGGATGTATCCGCCACCGCCAGGCCGATAGTGAAGGTGTCGTCGTTCCATTCGACCTTCTGCTTCGCCCCCGACAAGACATCGAACTCGACCCACTGTGGGCCCTTGGGGCACCCCGATTTGTGATGCAGCGTCTTGACGCCCATCTCCCGATCGGAGGTGAAGTAGCCGGCGTGCGAGTTCCAGGTCGAAGACGAGGTCAAGTCCGCCATCCGGTAGGACTTCACCATCTTGTCGGTGCAACTGTAGGAATGCGTTCCCCACGCCGAGAACGACGCCGAAATCAGCTCGCGCGGCTCCAGCACCACGAACTCGCCCAGGCCGCCGAACTCCCAGATCAGGCGCTTGGTCGTCGTCCGGTTGCACTCAGCCGCGACCCCGTAGACGCACCGGCCCACCCCAGTTCCGTTGTCGCTGCTGAACTTGTACCCCGAGGACGAGGACGGCAACGCCGACTCGATCATCGTCCACTCGGTACGCGAGTTCGTCGCGGCCGGATCAAAATGCAGTGGCCACGAAGTCTGGCCGTCAATGACCATCGCCTCATCGACTGCGGCCGTGAACGAGCGGCCGTTCGCAGCGACCTTCGTGTGCATCAACTTGACCTTGTCACCCGCGAGTGGCGCCCCCGCACGATCATCACCAACCGCCTTCGTTGCCGATACGTCCGGGCCTGACCCGCTTCCCGACGATTCTGCTTCCAATGCCTCAGCGGCCGAGGACTTCTCGCTCGAGCTTGTCGTCGGCTCACCGCTCTCGGCCGCCACCTGCTCGGAACCCGCCGCATCCCACTGACGCGCCACCGGCGAAACCATGACGACCTCGCCCTCGCCATTCACCGCCTCCAGCGTTCCATCCGCAGCGACACCGTCCGGACCGGACCCATCCGCCTGCGGCTTCCACTGCGCACCCTTGAGAGTCATTTCGAACGCGACCTGATCCGAGCCGGCCTCTGCAGACGCCGCCTCGACCGCCTTGAAGGCAGCCAGAGAGTCCACCCGCAGAACCGGGACCATTCCCGCCGCGTCACGTTCGACAGACGCCAATAGGCGAGCACCCGCGATCGGGGACCCTGCAGCATCCAGAACCGGCCACGACACTCGCGACCCCACGCTCGATTCGCCCGCCCCAGAAACGACGTCCTCGACCTTGGCCACGCCCAAGCCCACCGGCAGCTCGAACCCGACCGAAACCCCCGCATCAGTCACACCCGGATCGGTCATCGACGCAAACGTCGCCCCCGGTGCGATCGGGCCTGCGTCGAATCTGAAGTCGTAGACACCCGAAACCAACGTCAGATCATCCGACCCCGCCACCCGCACCAGGCCCGGCTCCACCGGTTTCCACTCGCCTGAGATCTTCGTCCGGGTCGCAGCCGCGGTCCGCACCAGCTTCGTCGCCGAGCCCTGATTGACTGCGTAATAGGTGTCCCACGGAGTGTTCCGCTCCCCGATCGCCACCTCCACGTCGCACACCGCCGAAATCTCGGCCGCCAATGCCGCCGAGTCCGCAGCGGGGGACGCAGGATCGACCTTCGTGCAATCCACATCCGAGTTCGCGTACCGGTCGTACTCCTCCGGCTCCACGTCCGACACATCCGCGGTCGCCAGGCCCAACGCAGCCAGCAGACGCTTCGCCGCGGGCGACTCGCTCGACGCAGCTACCAACGCGGCCGAGGCTGAGCCGGTCACGAGGCTGACCGCGACGAGGCCTCCGACGATCCCCGTCAGGACCGGTCGGCGACGCCACCACCCCGCGAGGAGGCCAACAGCGAATCCGGCACCATGGCGAAGCTTCCGGGCAGACCACATTGCGATGTGGGGGACCTTCAACAGAACTCCTCGAGAACCAAGACAACACAACTCCGAGTCCCGGCCCGATCCAGCCTCTGGAGCAGATCCACATCTTTCCGGACTGATCATGCGGACAGGTCGCGAAGATCTACCGACTTCCTGCCTCTTTCTTTACTAAGGGCGGTAAACAAAAGATCAACCATTAACCGAAAGTCGGCCGAGCCCTGCAAGGTCGAGGAGATAGTTCCGACATGCCACCAGAGGTATCGGCCACATGGTCACGCACAGACGAAGCAAGACCGCACATCACGCTCGACAGCTTCAACGGTCCGCTTCTCTTCGATGACCGCGGCATCCGGCTCTTACGCGACGCTGATGCCATCGGGCTGACCATCGCCGAATGGAGCATCCTTCGCCTGCTCCATGATCATGCTCACCAAGCGGTCCCCCGCAAACAGCTGCTCATAGCAGCGGCCAACGGTCGCAACCCCGGCAGCGACCGCAGTCTCGACACCCACATCAGCCGCCTCCGCGACAAGATCGAGACCGACCCGAACTGGAAGATCCATCACCTTCCAAACGTGGACATCGCACGCGAGCGCAGGATGCGGCGGATCATCCACACCGTCAACAGCTACGGATACCGTCTCGATCCACGCTAGCCAACGGGGCCTACTACCCGATCGGGTGCATCATTCGGCGGCCGCGAGCGTACGCCGGTGCCACCAGGTCATGGTGAGCCCGGCAAGCAGACCGGCGAGACCGAAGAAGGCGATGGCATTGACGAGCACCTGCCCGGCGTACGGCCCGACGTCGAGCATCCGGCCGGGGCCGACGGCACCACCGGCGACGCCGGAGGCGATCGCGACGAGCAGGCCGGCGACGACTCCGGCGCTGACACCGCGCAGCGCGCCCTCCGACCAGCGCAGGGTGGGCCGGACCCGGCCGACGCGACAGACGGCCCAGAAGGCGGTCAGCGGTCCGAGCGCCATCACGGCGGCGACCCAGGCCGGCGGGGCGCCGTTGTCGGGCAGCGCGGCGAGCATCGGGAACATCGGCAGCGGGCCGAGGGTCACCGCCGTCGGGGTCACCGTGGTGCCGACGCCGACGGTGAACCCCGGGCCCAGGACGTACGAACTGGAGAAGAGCACCGCGTTGGGCAGCACGAGGACGGCGAGCAGCGAGTAGAGGATGATCCCGCCGAGGTCGAGGTGGAGCTGGGAGACCACGTTGATCGAGGTGGTGAAGTCGGCGAAGAGCGCCGCGAAAAACACCAGGGTGCTGACCGCGAACCACCAGAGCAGGATCGACCGGACCATCACGAGTACGTCCACGGCAGCCCGCGGCAGCAGGGTGATCCACAGCGCGGCACGGCCGGAGCCGACCGCGATGGCGGGCAGCGCCACGACCACGCAGAGCCCGACCGACCAGGCGAAGACCCCGGCGATGCTCGGCGCGGTGGCCGGGGTGCCGGCGACGGCCGCGGTCCCCACGGCCACCGCCGTGTAGCCGAGCGTGAAGAGCCCGGCCACGACCGGGACGGTCAGGTCGCGCTCACCGTCGGCGAGGGCGTTGGCGTCCGGGCCGTGGAGCGAGACCGCGTCCCCGACCCGGATGGCGACCTGCCACATCACCCAGGCGAGGACGAGGGTGAGCCCGAGCGGGACGGCGGTGATCGCCACACCCGAGACGACGACACCGGAGCCGTGGCCGAGCAGCCACCCGAGCGCGGCGACACGCAGGGCGTCGGACGGCTCTCCGTGGGCGCCCATGTCGCTGATGAACCAGCCGAGGATGCCGATGGCCAGGCACACGACCAGCGTGGAGGCCGCCGTGCCGGTGCCGCCCAGCAGCGCGGCCGCGACCAGTGGGCGGCGGTGGCGGAGATCGTGGAGATCATCCGCGGCGAGCCCACGGTCAGGGGTGCGAGGAGGCAGCAAGGACGACATCGCCACTCATCCTCGCAACCCGCGTCGGCTCGATCTCGGCGACGCGCCGCCACGGTACGTCCCCGGCTTGGTCACAGCGGTTGATACCCGCCTGTGCATCTGCGGGTATTGCCGTTCATTCGATCGAATCACCTACAGTTGACCGCTGACATGGGCATGACCGCGGCAGACCACGAGACCTTCGAGGCGTTCTATCAGGACGTCCGCGGACGCCTCCTTCTCCAAACCTGGTCGCTGACCGGGGATCTGGAGGCCGCCAAGGCCGCCGTGCGCGGGGCGCTCATCATCACCTGGCACCACTGGCGCAAGGTGAAGCCGATGGACGACTTCGAGCGCGAGGACTGGGTCCGCCCGATCGCCTGGTCGAAGGCGATCCGCAACCACTCGGTGCCGCTGCTCCACCGCGACCAGACGATCGCGCCGGAGGCCCGGAGCACCCTCGCCGCGCTGCGCAGCCTGCCGCTCCACGACCGCAAGGTCTTCCTGCTCGGCCACCTCACCAGCGTCGACCTGGCCCAGCTGGCCCGCGAGGTCGGCACCCCGATCAGCCGCACCGAGACCGACCTGCAGGGCGCCAACGCCGCGATCTGCGCCGAGCTCGGGATCGCGCCCGAGCAGCTGCAGTCCATCTTCGACCCGCTGGTCGACGTGCTCACCGAGCAGCCCTGGCCGAAGACCTCCACGATCACCACCGCCGGTGCCGTGCGGCGGCGGGTGCACACCGCCATCGGCGCGGCCGCGGCCATCGCCGCCCTGGTCGGCACCGGCTTCTTCGTCACCCAGGACGCCGAGACCGAGCCCCGCCTCAACACGCTCTCGATGCAGTCGGCGGCCGAGGAGTTCGAGGTCGAGCCGAGCCAGATCCCCGGCAAGAAGCTGACTGCCAAGGACCTGATGACCGAAGAGGAGGTGGCGAAGATCTACGGCGGCAGCTGGGCCGTCGACATCTCCTCCGACAACCTCGAGGGCACCGGTCTCACCATCCCCTGCCAGGTCGAGACCTCCGCCGACAAGCGCCCCGTGGCGAGCCTGGCACGCACCTTCACCGCCCAGGCGAAGGCGACCACCGCCGGCACCACGATCGAGTCGTCCGTCGACGCGAAGGCGGCGGCCGCTGCGTACAAGAAGATGCAGGGGTGGTACGCAGCATGTGCCGAGCCCCGCTACCAGCTGATGTTCACCGAGTCGGTCCAGGGCATCGGCGACGAGGCCACCCTGTTCAGCTACCGCGACTGGGAGAACAACCGAGCGGTGACCTACGGCGTCGCACGCACCGGTCGGCACACCGCCGCGGTGACCGTGAAGACCGACGGCAAGTCCACCACGACCGCGGCCAGGACCTCGACCATGCTCGGCACCGCGGTCCACAAGCTCTGCTCGATGCCCGGCGCAGGTGCGTGCGTGGAGACCAAGCGACCGCGGGCGACCGTGGTCCCGCTCCCCACCGGCAAGGCGCCCGGGTTGATCAACGAGACCGATCTGCCTCCGGTCGCCACCATCGGCGATCCGTGGGAGGGCACCGAGGCGAAGCCGGCCAAGACCAACCCGGCCCAGACCCGCTGTGACGAGACCCAGTTCAACGCCAAGGGAATGTCCGGCGCCCAGAACCGGTCCTTCGTCATCCCGGAGACGAAGAAGAAGCTCGCTCCCATCTTCGGGCTCACCGAGACGGTCGGTAAGTTCGGCTCCGCCAAGGAGGCGCAGGCGTTCAACGTCGCCATCAAGGGGCGGCTGGACAAGTGCGGCGACAAGCAGCTCGGCAGCCACGTCACCCAGGTCGCGACCGAGAACATCAAGGACGGCGCGATCACGGTGTGGTACATCCGGGTCGAGCTCGAGAACTCCTCCATCTACTACCGGATGGCCGCGATCCGGCGAGGTGCCAACGTCGCCCAGATGAGCTTCGTGCCCGACGGCAACGCCGACATCAGCAACTCCGACTTCGTCGCGCTCGCCAAGCGCGCTGCCTACCGACTCGACTACCTCTGAGCAGTTCTCGGTATTTCCCGTCCGGATGCAACCGGACCCGCCTCCCATGCATCTGACTGATCGAGGCTGGCGCAGGGCCAGATCGGCAAGGCCCAGTCTGGGGGAGGCAAGCGATGGACGAGGACGAGTTCGACGCGTTCTACAACGCGTCCTACCGCCGCGTGTGCGCGCAGGTGTACGCCATGATCGGCGACTCCGACGAGGCCGCCGAGTGCGTCCAGGAGGCGTTCGCCCGCGCCTGGGCGCACCGTCGCAAGATGTCCTCGGTCGACTATCCCGAGGCCTGGGTCCGCACCACCGCCTACCGCCTCGCCGTGGGCCGCTGGCGCCGTAAGAAGTACGCAGGCCGGGTCACCGACAGAGCCGTCGGCATCCGGATGGAGATGCCGGCCGTGGACGAGACCCATGTCGCCCTCGTCGCCGCGCTCAAGAAGCTCCCCGAGGCTCAGCGCCAAGCCATCGTCCTGCACCACATCGCCGACCTGCCGGTCCACCAGGTGGCCGCCGAGGTCGGCGCCCCCACCGGCACCATCAAAGCCCGCCTGGCCCGAGGACGAGCCACGCTGGCCGAGCTACTCGCCGACGAAACACCCGGCGCCGTCTGGAAGGAGGCCTGAGATGAGTGATCCGATCTCGCGTCTGGACCAGTTCCGCGCCGACACCCCTGGAGCACCGATGAAGTCCGCAGCCGAGGTACGCCAACGGGGTGATCAGATCCGACGCCGCCAGCGCGCCATCGTCACCGCCGGTGCGGTAGCCCTGGCCGCGGTCGTCGCCGGGCCGATCATCTTCCTCTCCGCCGGATTCGGCGAGCGGGCCACCGAGCCGGACCCCGCCCCGGCGCCGAGCCAGACGCCGAGCACGGCGCCGAGCCCGTCGTCCTCGGCGCCGGCCGCGGACCTCACCCGTGCCCATCTTCCGAGCGCGGACGACCTAGTCGCGGACGAGCCCTATCCACGGTGGGTCGAGGACCAGACGTACGACGACGAGGGCAAGAGCGACTACAACGAGTGCCTGCCCGAGTCGCTCCGGGACATGGGGGCGACCGCTGCCGTACGCCGCGACTTCCTCCCCCGGTCCGGCGAGGAGCTCTCGGACGCTGCCGGGACGCTGAAGGCGGTCGTCGCAGAGTTCGCCTCCGCCAAGGAGGCCGAAGCGGCCCGCGCCGAGATCTCGAAGACCGCAGCGAGCTGCTCCGCCCTCGACGCCGAGACCGCCGGCTCGCTGCCGGTCGAGGGCGGCGTCGCCTCGGCCGGGGACATCAACGTGGTGACGTACCAGCCCGACGACCCCGACATGAACGCGGTCTGGGAGGTCGCGACGGCCGTCGTGACCGTCGAGGACCGGGTGCTGGTGATGACCCGGAAGCGTGGCGTGCAGAGCTACGTCCCGCCGACCGATCTGCGGACCTCCGCCGTCAACGCCACCTACCGGATGGTCGGTGCCCGGCCGCCGGCCGCATCGACGTCGTCGCCGGCATCCGACCCGGCGTCGAACCCGCCGTCCTCGCCCCCGCCCGCCGACATCCTCGGCGACGCCCAGCTCGTCTCGGCCGCATCCCTGCCGGCGATGCCGTTGGAGGGCGAGTCGTCGGCGACCTGGCAGCAGGTCCCGGCGCAGCCCACCCCGACCCTCTACTGCCAGGGCGCGTGGCTCTCCTCGCTGAAGGCCGCTGACTCGGTCAGCCGGGAGTTCCGGCTCCAGAACCCGGGCGAGATCGGCAAGGTCAACGTGACGGTGCTCGAGTTCGCCACGAAGTCGGCTGCCGACACGGCGTACGAGACGGTCCACGGCTGGCTCGACGGCTGTCCCGCGACGATGGCCGACGCGAAGCTCTTCACGGCCGGGCCGGTCGAGTCCATCGAGATCGACTCCACCCCCGCGATCGACCGTGCCGCGCAGATGCTCGCCGAGTATGCCGGTGACTGTGGCGGCCAGGACTGTGACGCCACCTGGTACGACCACCAGACCGTCGCCCAGATCGGGACGCGGCTGGTGCTGGTCACCCACGCCGAGGCCGGTGGACCGTGCCCGCCGACCAGGGCATGCCCGCCGGAGGAGGCGTCGGACTACACCGAGTGGGACAACCGCGTCGCCCAGACCGTCCAGGCCACCGTGAGCCAGGCCATCGTGGACCTGCGCTGACCAGGGGACCCAGGTGCTATTGAACTTTACGCTCACGCCCGTCACCGCCGACACTGACGCTCGGGCGAGCGTCAGGGACGACGTCAGAGAGAGCCAGCCGGGGAGGCCAACGATGGACGAGGACGAGTTCGACGCGCTGTACAACGCGTCCTACCGCCGGTTGTGTGCTCAGCTGTACGCCATGATCGGTGACTTCGACGAGGCGGCCGAGTGCGTGCAGGAGGCGTTCGCCCGCGCCTGGGCGCACCGTCGCAAGATGTCCTCGGTCGACTACCCCGAAGCCTGGGTCCGCACCACCGCCTACCGCCTCGCGGTCGGCCGCTGGCGCCGCAAGAAGTACGCAGGCCGGGCCGCCGACCGGGCCGTCGGTGCGCGCACCGAGATGCCCGCCGTCGACGAGGCCCACGTGGCTCTCGTCGCGGCCCTGAAGAAGCTCCCGGAGGCGCAGCGACAGGCGATCGTCCTGCATCACATCGCCGACCTGCCGGTCCACCAGGTGGCCGTCGAGGTCGGCGCCCCCACCGGCACCGTGAAGGCCCGCCTGGCCCGAGGGCGAGCCGCCCTCGCAGAACTGCTCGCCGAGGACAATCCCGGCGCCGGCGCCGTCTGGACGGAGGCCTGAGATGAGTGATCCGATCTCCCGCCTGGACCAGTTCCGCGCCGACGCGCCCGGAGCTCCGATGAGCTCCGCCGCCGAGGTCCGCAGGAGAGGTGACCAGATCCGCAGGCGCACCCGCGCCGTCGTCACCGCGGGCACGGCTGCCGTCGCCGCGATCGTCGCCGGACCGATCATCTTCCTCTCCTCCGGGCTCGGCGACCAAGGCATCGACCCCGCACCGGCACCGAACGCCGACTCCATCGCGGCCTCTACCGGCCAGTCGGCGTATGCCTCGCCGTCCGACCTCACCCGCGCCAACCTGCCCACCGAGGACGACCTGGTCGCCGACGACCCCTATCCGGCCTGGGTCCAGGAGCAGACCTACGACGGGGAGGGCAGCGACACCTACAACGAGTGCCTGAGGGACTCACTGGCTGACTCCGGTGCGGCGACGACGTTCCGCCGCGACTTCGTCGCGAAGCCCGGCGAGGAGATGGCAGACGCTGCGGGCACGCTGAAGGCCGTCGTCGCGGAGTTCGACTCGGCCGACGAGGCCGAGAAGGTGAGCATCGACCTCTCCGACGCCGCGATCTCGTGCTCCGGCGTGGACGGCGCGGAGCTCGCCGGCACGCTGCCGGTCGAGGGCGACGTCATCTCCAACGGCAGCATCGACGTGGTGACCTACCCGTCCGACGACCCGGACATGAACGCGGCCTGGGAGGTCGCGACGGCCGTCGTCTCCGCCGAGGACCGGGTGCTGGTGATGACCCGGAAGCGCGGCGTCCAGGACTACGTCCAGCCCACCACCCTGCAGACCTCCGCGGTCAACGCCGCCCACCGGATGGTGGGCACCACGCCCCCGAGCGATCCGTCCACCGATCCGTCCACCGACCCCTCGGCGACCGGCGCCCCGACAGAGCAACAACTCGGCGACGCCAACCTGGTCGCGGCCGGCGAGCTCCCGGCGCTCGACCGCTTCGAGAGCGCCCTCGGCTGGAACCGCTACACGCCCACCCCGGACGTGCCGACCCTGGCGTGCCAGAAGGAATGGCTCTCCACCCTGGGCGCCGCGGCGAAGGTGACCGCCGACTACCGCTGGGACACCGACAGCGCCATGGTCGGGCAGGTCCATGTCGCCGTGCTGGAGTTCCCGAACGTGAACGAGGCGGGTGCTGCGTACAACGAGGTCATGGAATGGATGGAGGTCTGCCCGGCCAACAAGCTCGGCGTCGACCCGACCGTCACGTCGCTGCCCAGGGATGTCAGCGCCGACCTCGATGCCGGCCCGAAGCGCGCGGCGCGGTCGCAGGCGACCTACCCGGGGCAGGGCGGCAACGACAGCATCTGGTTCGAGACCGAGCTGGTCGCCGAGTACGACACTCGGCTGGTCTTGGTCGGCTACGGCGAGCTCGCCGGTCCGTGCCCGCCGAGCACCGGCGACAAGGAGGACCCGTGCTACCAGCCCGACCAGCCTGACTCCTGGCCAGGGCGGATCCTCGCGATCGAGAAGGCGGCGGTCACGGCCGGGATCAGCGACCTGCGCTGACGGACGCCACTCAAACACGATATGGTTGATTGTCTTTCATGACTTAGCGCGGAGAGACTCCTGTCACAACGCGCTCACCCCAGGAAGACACGTACTGGTCATGGCGTTCGGGTCCAACAGAGCCCCGACCCGCATCAACCTTGGAGAAGCCCTCTCGTGTCCACCGCCCCCACCGCACCCGCCAAGCGACGGTTGCCGCTTCCGTCCTTCTCGGTCCAGATCATCCTGGGCCTCGTCCTCGGTGTCGCCCTCGGCGCCGTAGCGCGAGCCATCGGCCCTGGGGCCGGCGACGAGGCCAACTGGCTGACGACGACCCTGTCCACGATCGGCGACTCGTTCGTCGCGCTGCTCAAGGCCGTGGTCGTACCGCTGATCTTCACCGCCATCATCGCCTCGATCGCCAACCTCCGTACGGTCAGCAACGCGGCTCGGCTCGCGGGCCAGACGCTGTTGTGGTTCGCCGTCACCGCGGCGATCTCGGTCGTCATCGGTATCGGCCTGGGCCTCCTCTTCCGGCCGGGCAGCAACACCGCGGTCAGCACCGCCGACGCCGCCGAGACGGGCGCGTCCGCGTCGTGGCTCGACTTCCTGCAGGGCCTGATCCCTGGCAACTTCCTCGGCCTCCAGGCATCGACCAGCGTCGAGCAGGTCGGCGGGAGCCCGCTCGCGGAGACCGCGCTGAGCTTCAACGTCCTCCAGGTCCTCGTCGTGGCGCTCGCCATCGGCATCGCGGCGCTCAAGACCGGCGAGAAGGCCGAGCCGTTCCTCGCCTTCAACCGCTCCTTCCTCGCCATCGTGCAGAAGGTGCTGTGGTGGATCATCCGGCTGGCGCCGCTCGGCACCCTCGGCCTGATCGGCAACGCGGTCGCGTCCTACGGCTGGGACTCGCTGAGCTCGCTGGCGTGGTTCGCGGTGGCGGTCTACGTCGGTCTGGCCATCGTCCTGTTCGTGGTCTACCCGGTGCTGCTGCGTGTCAACGGCCTCAACCCGATCGCCTACTTCCGCGGCGCCTGGCCGGCCATCCAGCTCGCCTTCGTCTCGCGCTCGTCGGTGGGCACGATGCCGGTGACCGAGCAGGTGACGGTCAAGAACCTCGGCGTCCCGCAGGAGTACGCCTCGTTCGCCGTCCCGCTGGGCTCCACCACCAAGATGGACGGCTGCGCCTCCATCTACCCCGCGATCTCGGCGATCTTCGTCGCCCAGATCTTCGGCATCGACCTGAGCATCACCGACTACCTGCTGATCGCCTTCGTCTCGGTCGTCGGCTCGGCCGCGACCGCGGGGCTCACCGGCGCCGTCGTGATGCTGACCCTCACCCTGTCGACGCTCGGCCTGCCGCTGGCCGGTGTCGGCCTGCTGCTCGCGATCGACCCGATCCTCGACATGGGCCGCACCGCGGTCAACGTCGCCGGCCAGGCACTCGTGCCGACGATCGTCGCCAAGCGGGAGGGCATCCTCGACGTCGACCGCTACCGCTCCGCCTCGGCGGATGGCCTGCTGACCGACGAGGAGCCGGCGACCGGAGCCGTCGCCGCCTGATCCTTCGGGGCTTTCAGCGCCCCGGCAGCCGTCCGGCTGCCGGGGCGCTGTCGTCTCATCCGGGGTAGGAGGCGGTGGCGCGGGCGGTCCGCAGCGCCTCGGCCCACCAGGCGAGCTGGTCGAGCATCGCCTTGGCGTAGACGGCCGAGTCCGGGTCGTTGGGCCGGCCGTTCTCGTCGAGCCGCTCCCAGTAGCGCGGGAAGGCGAGGCGGGCCTGGAGGGGGTGGGCGTGCAGCTCGGTGAGCACGTTCTCCAGGTGCAGGGTCGCGTGCCGACCGCCGCCGTCGCCGCCGTAGGAGACGAGCGCGACCGGCTTGGCCTGCCACTGGGTGAAGTGCCAATCCAAGGCCGACTTCAACGAGGCCGGGAAACTGTGGTTGTACTCCGGTGTGACGATGACGAAGCCGTCGGCCGCCTCGAGCGCGGCGGTCAGGTCGCTCTGGCCGTCGGGCCGCGGGTAGTCGGCGCCGGCCATCTTGGGCGACTCGGCGGGCAGCGACAACGGGATCTCATGGTCGGCCAGATCGATCAGCTCGACGTCGAGACCGCCGTACGCCTCGGCCTGCTCGGCCATCCAGGAGCCGAAGATCGGGCCGCCGCGACCTTCCCGGACGCTGGCGAGGATGACTGCGATACGTAGTGATTCGTTCATGTCATCCAGACTCGCGCCGATCGTCGGGCGCGGGGAGACCGAGCCGAGGCTGGCCCCCGCAGGGCCACCCTGGCCACCCGGCCAGCCCGTAGGCTTGGCGCCATGCCTGCCAACGCGGGAGCCCTCGGCTCGTTCATCAGAGACCGCCGGGACCAGACCACGCCCGAGAGCGTCGGTCTCCCGGTCGGCGTACGTCGCCGGGCGCCCGGCCTGCGACGCTCCGAGCTGGCCACGCTGGCCGGGATCAGCGTCGAATACCTCGTCCGGATCGAGCAGGGCCGCGACCGTCACCCCTCGCCCCAGGTCCTGCGGGCCATCGGTGATGCGCTCCGCCTCGACGCCGCCGCCCACGAGCACCTGCGCACCCTGGCGATGGCCTCCAGCGGGCAGTGCGTCGGCCCTTACTCCTCCGGTCGCGACGTACGTCCCGGCGCACGTGCCCTCGTCGAGCAGTTCGAGCCGGGGGTCGCCGTGCTCGGCAACCGTCTCGGCGAGCTGCTCGTCCACACCTCGACCTTCGAGCTGCTCGCCCGCCCGGTGGGGCTCCTCGACAGCGCCGAGCCCAGCCTGACGGCGTACGTCTTCCTCGACCCGCGCTCCCGGGAGACGTTCCCCGACTGGGACCGGGTCGCGGACGACCTGGTCGCCAACCTCTACCGCGGCCCGAACGCCGGCGCCTCCCGCCAGCTGATCGAGTCGATGTCGGCGCGCGCCGGATCGGAGTTCACCGACCGGCTGACCCGCCATGACCCGCCCCACGGTGGCGTGTGGCGCTGGCGCCACCCCGATGCGGGCGAGCTGCGTTTCGACGTCGAGGAGCTCGAGCTGCCGGCGGCCGACAACCAGCAGATCCAGGTGCTGATGCCGGCCGACGACGCGACCGCCGAGTCCCTCGACGCGATGCGGCGCCGCCGGTCGGGTGCCCTGCGCGCCGTCTGACCGGCGCGGTTCCGCCAGCGGTCAGCTGGGCGGGATGTACAGCTTGAAACCGGCCGGCAGCTTGTCGGGCGCACGGTGGCCGTTGTAGATCCGCAGCTCCTCCTCGGTGACGCGGAACTTCTTGGCGACGTTCGCCCAGGTGTCCCCGGCAACGGTCGTATAGACCGTCTCACCGGTGCCGGGCTGAGGCTTCGGCTTGGGTTTGGGCTTGTCGGCCTTGGCCGGGATCTCGATGGTCGTGCCGGCGAGCAGCTTGGTGGGGTCCTGGTAGCCGTTGTGGGTCATCAGCTCCTCGGCGGTGACGCCGAACTTCTTGCCGATGCTGAAGAACGTGTCACCGGCGACGACCTGGTACTTCTTCAGCTTCGGCTTGTCCGCGGGGATCTTGATCTCGCTCCCCGCCAGCAGCTTGGTGGGATCCTCGTAGCCGTTGAAGGCCATCAGCTCGGCCACGTCGACGCCGAACTTCTTGGCGATGGCGGAGAAGGTGTCGCCCGGCGCGACGGTGTAGGTCTTCCCGGTCGGCTTCGCCGGCGCGCTCACCACGAGCTCGGCCCCCGCCCTGATCTTGGCGGGGTCGGCGATCTGGTTCCAGGTCGCGAGGTCGGCGACCTTGACGCCGTACGTCGCGGCGATGCCGGAGAGGGTCTCCCCGGGCTGGACGGTGTGGGTCTTCCGCTCCGTCTTTGCCTGATCCACGCTCTGGTGCGTGCTCTGGGTCGATGCCGCCACCGCCGGGAACGAAACGGTGACCGACGAACCGAATGAGGCTGAAACAGCCATGACGACCGCACCCGAGATCAAACGCGTCATTCTCTTGGCCATAGCCGTCACAGTAAACCGTCCGGACTCCCCCGGGCGGCCATTCGAACCGATCCCCGAAAACACGACCGCCCCGCGACCC